>JABGTR010000034.1 GCA_018646985.1 Minisyncoccota bacterium | reverse complement strand
CCATCAGGGTGGACACAGATACTAGGGTAAGTTTGAAGGATGCGACTATCAGCAGCTTTGACACATTCATCCCAGGATATAGTATCTGTTTTAGGTTGAGGTGAAGTAGGTGGGTTCGTTTTAGAGCTGATGTTGGAATTTTCGATAGAGCTAGCTTGTTGACGGATATCTTGATCTTGTTGGCTGAGGAAATAGACGGCGACACTGCCCATTATAAGAATAAATAATGCCAATCCACTCAACGTATATTTCCACTTTTTAGTATTTCTTTGAAGAGTTCTTAGTCTATTTTCTTCTATCAGTGGCTTTTTTTCAGACAGATCACCTAGATTAGTAGCATTAGCTTCATTCTTTTTGTCTATTTTCATAGTTACTTATTTAGCATACTCATGGCATTATCTTGAGTCAAGATTGATAATTATTAACCAACTCATTGTAATCAAAAATATCGTACTTAGTGCCAAAGCCGTTTATGAGAATGTTGTAGTCGAAGATGTCGACAATGCCGTCAAAGTTGAGATCAATGCTTTGGGTTTGAGCCTTGATTATGCATGAGTCAAGTAAAACACCTGAACATGAACTAGTTTGACTGGTTTGATATAGATAAAAAGTGTAACTACGCCTATTTAAGATCCAAGGTATTTGTTGGCTATTGGTATATGAGTTTTGAGTCTTATTAGAAGAGAAGACTAGCTTTTGATCTTCATCATTAGATGATACACATAAATTTGCGCGTGAATTAGGGGATTGTTGTAAGTTGTTTACTTCAATCGTGATATTGATGGGTGTTTTTTTTTGCTGTGGGGAATGTGGCTCTGGATTCCAACATATCAGCGATCCTGTGGTGGTTTGGTTTAGGAGTGAGCCAAAAACATTGTTATATGCAGTGTTGTGAAATGGTACGGAGAGTTTTTCTTTGTTGGTGTTGCTATAGAAATTGATGTAGTGAGTGACTGGCCTGTTGTTTTCTAAGATAAATTTCTTAAGACCCTGACTAATGTATTCATAGTTGAGAAATGTTTCAGTTATGAGGAGTGGCTCATGTAGTAAGCCGTGATCTGTAAGAGATTTGTTGGCTTCTTGCAAAGTTAGGTACATCTCTTCGCTATCATTAGGATAGATATTAACTGGATACCATTTCGGTAGTGGCTTGTTTGACTTTTTCAGAGCTGTTAGTAGATTACGTAGTGAATTTGTCTTAGGATGGTCGTCTTTGTTTAGATTGAGTATGTGTGGAGTGGAAAAGGAAGCATTTTTTATCCCATACTTGTTGACGTAGAGAGACCATAGTTTCTGGATGTATTCCATTCTGTTGCGGAAGATTTTTTCACCATCCTCTTGTGATTTGATAAAGTCAGGAGGAGCGACTTCATTTTTTAGGTCAAAAATATACATTTTTAGGTCCATTTTTTTGTGCAATTGGCCTAATGTTTTGGATGAATCTAAAGTTCTCTTCTATGTATTCTGGGTTGTAATCAGGGCTGCGTGGAGCATTAACTCCAACTGGAGCAAAGACAACTATTAATGTTGAGATACCACTATCTCTAACATCATTAAAAAAAAGTGACAAGTTAGTTGCTACTTCTTGTGGAATTTTATCTTGGGCTGATGGGATAACTCCCCAAGTTTGCAGCCTGTTGAAGTTGTGCATATTGGGAACAAAAACTCTAATTGCGTCAGCGCCGTGCGCTTTCATTGATGAAAGGTTTTGTTTAATAAAGTCTCTGACACCAACCTCTTGATATTCCCAGGCTATAGAGCGATTATGGAACTGTCCATTTGGGTTAACTCTATAATGAGTGAGGTTGAAGCCAGGTGATGGTATTGTGGTAGCTAGTGCTTTTTGTGGAACTATTACGAGGGCATAAATAAAAAGAACACAAAATATTTGTAAGGTTTTTTGATATTTATTTTCCATAGTTATTTATCAACTCATTATAGTCAAAGATTGTGTAGAGGTTGCCAAAGTTATTTACTAGGATATTGTAGTCGAAGATATCAACCTTATTATCTGCATTGTAGTCACTAGGATTTAACTTTTTGATTATATTGGTATTGATTAGTTGCTGATACTTATTGAAATATCTCTTACCCAGTTGTCTTTGACTGGTAGCGCTGTAATGAACTAGGTTGTCATCAAATCCAGTGCCTTTTTCGTCATCTAGGCCGAGCTCTGTTGGTTTTGTAGCACTAATGAAGTATGTGTTTTTTCTTTCTGAGGCTAGTAGTTTATGGGCACGATCGATGTCATTGGCTTTATTTCCAGTAGCTTTTATCCATGATGGCACCATTTGGCCAATAAATATGGGGGTTTGATTAGGATTAAATCCTTTAACTTCTCTTCCAATATAATTAATTAATTTTGTCCAGACTTGTTTATATTTTTCTGTACCCATATTTTGATTAGCATCGCTTTCTCCTTGATGCCATAGAAATGCGACAATGCGGTTTTTTGGGTTTTGCATGATTCTAGTTGCTCGTTTAACCAGATCTTCGGCATATATATCACCAGGATTCCATTCATTTTTCGCAAATCCTGATCCACCTTTGGCTGCGGGTAAAATTAGAAGACACCTTCCTTTTATTAATAGATTTTTATTTCGATATTGTTTTGCAAAAGTACCAACATAGCCAATTCCATTCGCCGCTAATTGATGATGATCAAGGGGTTCTTTTGCAGGAACAATCTTGTTATTGCGATTACCCCACCTACCATATTGATAGATATGAGATCCAAGTAGATCTAGATCATCATCTCTTCCGGATCCTGCAATGTTATTGCTCTGTCCTGCGTTAATGATGACATCAAATCCGGCGGGGCATTTTTGAATATCATTTGCGTAGGCCTGAAGATCTAAAAATAGGGTGGGGCAACTATTGTAAGAATAAACAGTAGTAGGCGAGACTTAGCAGAAATCATTTTTTTTAGGTTTATTTTCCATAATTATTCACTAATTCATTGTAATCAAAAATATTATATTTATCACCAAAGCCATTTACGAGGATATTGTAGTCGAAGATATTGACTACGCCGTCAGAGTTAAGGTCTGATGGTATTTGTTGCTGCTGTTGAGCTGGGGTATATCGTGATGAGTTATAAGCAAGATAGATGTCATGAGATCCAACTCCTTTAGCAAGGGTACCATCATTTCCAGCATCTCCCAGAAAAACTATTTTTTTCCAATCACCAGCAATTTCTCCCATATTGATGAGTTTGTCACTGCTTTGACAGTTAAGAATTGTCTTTGTGCTAATTGGATTTGTAGTTATGTCGAGTTCTTTGATAATTTTGTCACCACGTTCATAATGGATAAGGAATTTTCCGTTTGAGCCAGATTTGTAGTTATTGTTAGCTGTGCCTGGAAGTGGTCCTAGATTTAGGTCTAGCTGCCAACCTAATTGAGTTCCCTGATATCGATATACATAGTTATTTCCTTCTAGGATTTTTGCGGGTGCCCCAGGGGGAAGTTGGCATGGCTGGTTGCCAGCGATATCAATAGCTAAGCTGACCATCATTGAGTGAGGTATGCCTTTACTATCATAGTTAAATAAAGTAGGGTTGGCGTGTCTGCAGGTGTGGTACATGGGGATATGGGGATAGGCAAGCGGTTCATTTCTTTTTTGGTCAAGATTGGTGATCGTGGTAATCCCAAGAGGGCCGGTGCCTACGAGTGGGTAAGTTTTCCCCGTACGAGGAAAGGTAGTCCCTGGAGGGTTAGGAGTATTAGCTACTCCTGGAATTTTTGATTGAGATCCAGGTTTATTTGCAGTGGGTCCCCAGCCAGCAATCTGATATTCATTTAGTACATAGTCTTGTTCTGTTTTACCATCTTGGCTGGAAACTCCAGTCAAATCAGGGAATGGCAAGCTCATCATATCTTCAACAATCCATTCGCTAGATTGTTTATCATAGGAAGCTTTCTTTAGGGAAAACTTTGGTTTTCTTAGTTTCATACTAGCTGTGTAATAGATGACTGGCAGCCCATTTTTGCTAGAGCCATTTATCCAAAGGCTGTCTTTCCAAAAGTTAGGGTGATGAGATGATAATGGTGAGATATTCAATCGATTGATAGTATCTATTCCAGTAGAGCTAGAACAAGACCATTCTTTAAAATAATTGATGTTATCTGCGGCCCATCCCTTCTGTTGGGGGTAATTTGGCAAGCCGTAAAAAGCTGAAGTGATTTGATTGGGATACATGACTGGTGATCCAGAGATTTTGATAAACTTTCCTGCTTCAGTTTTTGTATAACCATAAAATAAGTGGGCTTTTCCATCTTTATATTTTTGTGGGATGAAAAATTTTACTCGATGGTTTTGTGGGTCACCTGGTTGATTTGCAACGGTAGTGCCAGCTAGTTGTCCAGTATCTGATGTTCCATCAGCATAAAAATAAATCTCAATGTTTTTATTTGGCTTAGCTGGATTCCAGGCCCACCCAGTAATGTTGTTATCATCATCTATTCCTTCTAAAAACCTATTGATAGTTGGTGATGCTGGATCGGCTTCCAAGGAAAAATCCTCAATTGCCATGGTTGTCATAGGAAATAATGCTGCAATAGCAAAAATAATAAAAATTCTAAAACAAATATCTAAAAACTTAGGGAGTTTTTTAGCTGACATGAGGGGTTCTAATCCCTTTTTCTTTAACTCGCTCCATCATTGGAGATGGCGGAGGAGTAGGCTGGGGTCTAGGATCAGGAGCTGCTGGAGTTATAGGGGTAATTGGCTGAGCTACTGGCGTGGTAACCTGAGGCCTAGCCATGGTTGTTGGCGCCACAGGTGGTTGTTTCTTGAGATCATTAATTTTAGTTTGGAGCTGTTGCTCGTGTTTATGCCCCAGAGCACCTTCTCTGGCTGCACCATTCACCTTGTTTGATTTGTTTTTTCTACCAAATATCTTTGGAATAACAATTAATAGTAGAAGTAGGCCGCCGATTCCGAGGGCGATAATGGGGAGGAGGCTGACTGGAACTCCAGCTTCTTGGAGTGAGCTGACAATCGCGTCCAAAGCACTCTCATCCTTCAGCGGTGGTTTTACATAGCTAGTAGGAGATGGTGATGGGCTTGGTTTAGAGATGATGGCTGCTGGAATAGTAGAGTCAGTTGCATCGAGCTCATCGTCTTCTAAATCGCCTCCCTTTGGAGTAGTTGGGACTGCCGCTGGCTTTACATAAAGATTGGAAACAGTCTTAGCTGTCGCAGCAGCACAGGTGGTACTACTAACATTGGTGGCAAGCCTACATTCTCCATAATAACAGCGCAAGTTAGCGGCACAGTCTTTGTTGGCGCTACAAGTGACATTGCAACTAGCGGTAATACTTTCTTGAATAGCTGAGCTAGGTATTTGGCAAGATGAGTTATCAGGGTTATCAGAGCGGCGGCATTTATTTTCTAGGCAAGTGTAGCTATCATCACACTCATTCGAGTCAGCACAGTATTCGTTGCAGCCGAAACTAAGGCCTTGGTCTGTCTGATTAGTACAAGTAGTACTACTGACATTGGTGACTAAGCGACATTGGCCGCTATAGCAGCGGTGATTAGTTTCACACTCAGCATTACTACTACATGAATCATTGCATCCTTGGACAGTAACGCCACCGGTGCCTGGAGTGGGGCTAGGAGATGGAGTAGGGCTTGGTGTTGGTGAAGGACTAGCACTAATAGTATCAATCACAGTAAAGTCTAAAGCACTAATATGAGTCAGTATGTCTTCAGCAGTATCGGTACCAGAAGTATGAATAATAGACTTTGATTTTTCGCGGTCAAAACTGATTTCTATGTTCCCAATGGTGGTGGGATTTATTTTAAGTTGAGCTATTGTGGTGGGTGAACTGGAAGAAAACGTTCCACCTGCTTGTTGAGGGACAGCAACTATCGAAATTAGATAGCCATCACTAGTGCTTTGAACCTGGGTAGAAATACTCTGTAGTCCTGATGAGGAGGGAACAGAGATGACTGGGTTTTCGCTAATAGTATTGGTGATGATGTTGAAGACCAATTGAACTCCATCTGTCTGAACTCCAGATGTATCGGCTTGGAAGTCAATGGTGGTTTCTTGACTAACTTCCGTGGTGCTTCCAGAAGCTGGTGAGCTAGAAACTGTGACTTGGCCATTATCGACTGAAGCTTGCTGTCTAATGTCTAAGTTTTCTTCTTGGAGTGGTTTCTGGAGTAAGATTAGTCCAACAGTTCCAACAACTAATAAAACTACAGAAATAATGGTTGCAACAATGGAGGTGATATTCTTCTTTTTCATTTGTATACACTCTATATTACAGCGAAATATTACTGATGAGCAAACTGTAATCGCTAATATCGACGATGCCATCACAATTTAGGTCTGCTATTAGGGAATTATTAGATTGCATCAACTCTGAAACTAGTAAACTGTAATCACTAAGGTCAACAGCATTATCATCATTTAAATCAGCCATTAAACCCGATTGACTGGTGGTGGAGAAGTTGGCAGCCCAACCTTTATTTGGATCTGGAAATTCCAGCTCAACCCGATAATCATATCCTGGTGGGAAGTAAGCTGATGACTGAGGAGAGATTTTTACTTGGGTTGTTCGAAGTGGATTCAATTCGTAACTCCCCATTCTTTCGACAGTGATAGGCAGGGAGGTTGACTCTTGGGTTAGTGGACAAGTTTGGGTAATTTTTACGCGTGGAACTTCTATTCTTAATTGACCATCATCTGTTTGACGCTCATAAACAACATAGATGTCTTCATTAATATTTTTAAGCCAAGGTACTTGCAAGAAGAAGTCAGTTGATTTTCTACCAACACGACCAATCGTTCCATAATTATCCCAAAGTAATTCCATATCTTTGTCAATTCGCTTCACATAAGGGAAGAGATACTTGCGGAATTCATCACTGACGGCGATTTCAACCTGGCCTGATTGATGATCAAAGGTGTGGGCTACTAAATAGTAAGGACCGTTGTTTTCTGGAGTAAATTTGATCCTGGTGCCAGCTTCAATAATTTTCTTTTTGTCTGGACCATAAAGAACAGCTTTAATGTAACTACTACTATTTAGCTCCCTAACGAGGGCTTCTAGTTTCTTACCAGCAGCTGGATGAATTATGTAGAACTGACCATAGCCATCTTCGATTGGTAAAACTCTACTATTGCCGCTAGTATAGTTTTCTTTATAGATGGTGGTTTCTTGTCTATCTCTTAACAAAGGATAATTAACTGTTAGTTGATGCCAGGAAATTCTTGGATCATCTGGAAGCTTGTCTCCAGCTAAGGAGATCGGGTTTTTGTTTTGACAAACATCAGTTGTCTCTCCAGCGTTGACACACAAACCTGGAGCGCCCATAACTGCGGTGCAAATTGTTTCACCATTTTCCATGACGTGACAAGTTTCGCTGGATGTGGATTTACAAGTTAGTCCCTCCATACATCTAGAGCCATTAACATATGGGGGAAGACTATTGTTGCAACTTTCACAGTAGTCAGATAAAGAGGTTGGTGATGGGATAGGAGACGGAGACGGGCAAACTAAGATTGGGTCACAAGGAGCTTGGAAACATTGAACCTGTTGATAATAGCAACCTGATGGGGGAGATGGGGCAATGCTGGGACTGGGAAATGGACTTGGGTAATTTTCGCAAACAGCGATGTTTTCTCCAGGCTTAACACATTTTCCAAAAGCACTGATTCCGGTGGCACAAATTTCCTCGCCTGTTTCTGGGTTAATAGAACAAGATTTGCTTTCATCAGGTCCGCAAATTAAGCCGGGTAAGCATTTAAGATTAGGAGCTCCTTGGTTATTGGGAACATAACTGCATCTTTCACAGTAGCCATATAGAGGATTTGGGCTGGGAGTAGGTGAAAGTGAAGGAGTGACTGGTGGAGTGATAGGAACAAACGTAGCCTTAGGGGTGATATTGGTTTGTTTTTTGATGATAAAAAGGCTTAAGGGTAAGACAAAAACTATAAAAGAAAGAACGCCTAGTGTTATTCTTTGTTTTTTAGATAAATGCCTCCAGGCTTTTTGAAGCTGGTTGTCTTTTTTCCCAACAATAATAGTATCGGCAGTCTTTTTAGGCACTTTGAATAGCGTATAGTAAAAACCAGATGAGTGTCAACAATAAAGCTATTTTCATTTTGGGTTTTGTGGGTCTAGTTTTTTCTTTTAGTAACCTAGAATTTGGTTATGAAGTGGGAAAGACCATTTGGTTGCAGTGGTGGGTGAGAGTTTTAACTATTAGTTTATTGATATCAATTTTGAAGAATAAAGCTAGAGTTAAACTTAAGCCTTTGAGTAAACGTGTCTATTTATCTTTAGCACTATTTTTAATAGCAGCATTAATAGCTGCAGCCTTAGGAGTAGATTGGCAACAAAGTTTATGGGGCAACTACTACCGTGGAGATGGGTTGTTGACTTGGCTACACATTATTACTTTAAGTTTTTTGCCCAGTTGGATTTTTAGTAAAAAAGAAATGAAACAGATATTGCCAACAGCGGCAAGTGCGGCCGGGTTATTGTTGCTCACCAAAATAGTCTTCCCTAATTTTATGAACTGGGTAGCGATTGGTTTTGGGAATGCTAATATTGAAGCCGGTTTTTTAGTGATAATTACCCCTTTAATATTATTCGGTTTAAGAAAACTACATTGGGGATTTGTCGGAGTATCTTTCTTGGCTATTTTAGTGACCACTATTTATCTTCAGGCTTGGGGATCAGTAGTAAGTTTAATTCTAGGGTTAATAATGTATTACGCATTAAGCATTAAAGGACTGAGGAAATGGACGGTGGCTATTCCGGTAGCTGCCTTAATAGTGGGGGTGATGGGATTAATGTTCCAGCAGCCAGTAGCCAACAGTAGGTTTACCGAGTCACGGATGAGAATATTTCACAAATTGGGGAGGGCGGTTTGGCAGCGACCAGTCTTAGGTTGGGGTTGGGCTAATGTAGATGCTGCTTTTGAGAGTATTGATTGGCCAGTCGCTGTCCAAAAAGATGCTTACGTAGATAATGCTCATGCCCAGCTATTGGAATTTGCGATAGCTGGTGGATTGGTTGGCTTGAGCATCTACCTGCTGTTTTTGAGTGGAGTTTATAGAGAAGCTATTAACTCTCTAAAAATAGATGATGAATGGGGTAAATCTCTGCTTTTAGTTTGTTTGCTGTATTTTTTTCATAGTCAAACAAATGTAGTTTCAGTAGCAGAAAGTGCTGTTTTTTGGATAAGTCTTGGACTGCTATTAGATTGACATTTTTTAGCTATCATCGTACGATTCTTTCTACCTGTCCCATCAAGTAGCTCGTAGGAGTAAATATTTATGTTGAAGTCAGACACAAATAGTGGCACTAACAAGAGAGTTCGTAAGGCGATTATTACCGATGCTGGTTTTGCCAGTCGTTATTTACCGATTACTAAGACTACTCCAAAAGCGATGTTGCCCTTGGGAAATCGTCCCATTATGCAGTTGATGGTGGAGGAGTGTGCTGAGGCAGGGATTGAAGAAATTATTATTGTGGCTACCCCAGAGGGCAAACCTATTTATGAGGATTATTTTAATAATAATGTGAATCGCATCCGTAAACAGTTAGCTTCTCAAGGCAAAGAAGATCGCTATGAGCCAGTTCAGCATGTGTTGGATTTCCCCAAGATTATTGTGATTAATCAAGACTCAAGTCTGCCTTATGGAAATGGTTCTCCAGTGGCCTCAGCCAAAAAATATGTAGAGGACGAAGAAGCTTTTTTGGTCATCTATAGTGACGATGTGGTGTTTGGCGAGCAGGGTGATGCTAAGACTTTAGTCAATAAATATGAGGCAAATCCTCAATCTGAAGCAGTAATTATGGCGCAAGAGGTTGAGCTTAAAGAGGTAGATAAATATGGCATTATTTCCTTTAAAGAGGGTAGTAAGGATGAGCTTAACAATATTATCGAAAAACCATCTCAAGACGAAACTCCTTCTAAGCTAGCTTCATATGGTAGATATCTGCTTAAGCCCTCTATCTTTAATTATTTAATCCCAAACAACACTGGTAAGGATAATGAGTTGTGGACAGTTGATGCTATTACTCAAGTAGCCAGAACTAAGAAAGTCCTGGTGGAGAAGACTAAGGGTGAGTGGTTAACTACTGGCGATCCAGAAAGTTACTTTAAAGCTCATTTAGCCTTTGTGATGAAATATGAAAAATATGGAGTTAAAGTATCTGGTTGGGTGAAAAAATTCCAGTAATTGAATACAAACTTTCCTCGAGTTGAGACTTGTCAGCGATGCTGATCTGTGAGTATATTGAAGTTGAACTTTAACAGTCTGGTGTGGGGGGAGCAAAAATTTCCTAACAGCTCGTATCAGGGTTATGAGATGTATTTATGCTCCGTGGAGTATGAGTCTCTCTGCCCACCTAGATTTTTCTGGGAATGATCACCCCTCACGCTGGGCGGTTAAAGTAAGTCTTAGGCTTGATTGATTCCTTTCTTTCCTCCAATATGATGTTGCTGTACAATAATGGCTCTGTAGTTGATGCTATAAACGCCTTCTTAGCTCAGTGGCAGAGCGCATTCTTGGTAAGAATGAGGTCCCGAGTTCAATCCTCGGAGAAGGCTCGCTGTACTATAATAGTGATATAGCCAGGGTACTCAAGTGGTCAACGAGGGCAGTCTGTAAAACTGCTGGCTCCGCCTTCATAGGTTCGAATCCTATCCCTGGCACATTGGTTTTAAAATTATTAATGCCAGAGTAGCTCAGTGGTCTAGAGCACCTGTTTTGTAAACAGGCGGTCGTGAGTTCGACTCTCACCTCTGGCTCAATATTTAATATGAATCGAAAAATTATTTTAGCTTCCCAGTCTCCTCAGCGTCGCAACCTGATGAAATCTTTAAATATTGATTTTGAAGTGATCCCTGCAGATATTGATGAGCAAGCAGTGGTGGCTGCTGACCCAAAAGTGAGGGCGGGCTTGGTCGCTGAAGCTAAAGCTAGAGAAGTTCAAAAAAAATATCCTCAAGACATTATCATTGCTGCTGACACCTATATAGTTTTAGATGGAGAAACTTTAGAGAAGCCAGTTGATCTAGAAGAAGCCAGAGAAATGCTGCGGAAGCAATCTGGTCGTTCTATGTCTGAAATGACAGGCTTTTGTTACTTGGATCTCAAGAGTGGAATTGAAGTGGTAACGACCGCTGTGGCTGAAGTTGAGTTTCGTGAGCTAAGTGAAGCTGAAATAGAGCAATATGTGACTACGCAGCCAGTCATGACTTGGTCGGCAGCTTTTTGCCCAGCTTATGACTCAGGCGCGACTTTGATCAAAAGTATCAATGGTTCCTTCACTGGCTTTACCCATGGCTTGCCACTAGAGGAGCTGATTCCTTTACTACAGCAATCAAAAGTACTCTAAATTTGATTTTGCTAGCAGCAATAACTTGATGTATACTACGCACCTATGGCAAAAAAGAAAAAAGGACCTCGACAAGTAATTGGACTTAAATGTGGTGAATGTAGTTCATTTAATTATGTCAGTGAGTATAACAAAAACAACGAACAACTTAAAGAACAAGCCAACAGCGAAAAGACTTTTCCTCTCAATAAATTCTGTAATGTGTGCCGCAAGCACACTCCACACACAATTTCTAAGAAACTTAAATAATCTTAACTAGCCAGCAATTTTTTTATAAGCAGCTAGAATATTTTTGGCGCCGTTTAAGAAAAGTTTATCTATAGTGAGTGCATTATTCATGGCGTGTTCTGCCCAAGACTGTGACTTTCCTTGAGCCTGAGTGAGGGCTTCTAGCTGAGGAACTATTTGCTCTACATCCGCTTTGCGGGCTATCCCTTGTTGTTCGAAAACTTCACGGACATTGTGTTCCCACTCACCCCATTCCTGAAGAGTTAGGAGAAAGCTGCCGCTGGCGGCCACATCATAAGCCATGTCTCCTGAAGGCTTGCTAATAAAACCATCTGCCCAGGGAAACACATATTTAATTAAGAGCTCATTAGCATCGACGATTTGTGGATGATAAATAACCCGAAACTTAGCATTCTCAGCTACTGCATCAGCAGCATAAATGTGTTCGTTTTCAGCCATTTCTATTGCCATATCATAAATATCCTTATGAGTCCCGGCGTAGACTAATAGCTCATAAGGGTGAGGTCGTTTGCGGAGCTGGGGTAGAAGTTGCTGAAGGAGTTTTTTGATCTCTTTTTTATTTGTACCTAAACCACCAGTAGTGATGGCAATTTTTAGAGGTCCATTGCGCCAAGGATGTTTGCTTTTTTTGGCTTTAATAATTCGTGGATCAACAGGTGGACCAGTCACGATGACGCGGTTAGGGTCAATTTTTTTCTGATTCGCTTTGGCTTTCTCTAGGACCTCTGTCTTAGTATTTTCATCAAAAACTAAGAGATAGAAGTTGTCTTTGTCAGCATTGTTGACGTATTCATCACGAACATGAGGGTCAGTCACCATCTGAACGATAGTTCGGCCTTGCTCGGCTAAGATATTTCCAGAAGCGATATGAAATGAAAGAACAGGCCGAGTTAATTTTTCAGTCAGATGAAATAAAGGAGGAGTAATACTACCCAAAATAGGGAGCTTGCTGCGTCCAAATTGATCGACAATATCCTTAAGTCTTTTTAAGAATGGCTGGCGAGCTAGGAGTTTACCAATACCCTCGGTTAACTCGATGCTGCCCCAGTCTTTATGAGAGACATAATTGGTGGGATCAACTACCCAGGCTTTTTGATGATCAATGTTTTTACCCCAGGCTTGAGCTGCTACGCCAACGGCCATGGAGTAGTGGGCTCGAGAGAAGACGACATCGGAAATGGTTTCGTCTTCAGGGTAACCGAACATGCCTTTGATGTCTTCTTTATAAGAAGCGGAGACAGTGATGATCGGGACCTTGGTTTGTTCAAGGTTTGCTTTGTCTTTGGCAAAGGCTTTTTCGAGGGTGGGGTCAAGGAGGCTGGACATACTATTATAGTAGTGAATAAATAGTTAGAGATAAAGTAGGAGTCTGGATGTTATAATTGTTTTTCTACCAAGGCCCATGATGTAATTGGTAGCATGAGGGTCTCCAAAACCCTTCGTCAAGGTTCAAGTCCTTGTGGGCCTGCAGATGAAAAAAAGACCTTTGAATAGGTCTTTTTTAATGTGTGATAGAATTGTTTTATGATTGAAGGCAATGAAGAGGTTTCACAACCAGCAAAAACTCTTACCCCAAATAATCCAGAAGAATCCCTTGAGCTTATTTATGGAAAAGTAGGAAGAGATGAGATAAGTGCTGAGATGAAATCTCAATGGATTCACACCTGCAGTTTTGTAAATGAGTTATATGAACTAGTTTTTGTGGAAATTCAGAAGAAAGAAGTCGGCGTTGATGTTCTTAAAAAGAGAATTTCTCATATCCTACTATCTGAAAGATTAACGTCCTTAGGTTACAAATTAAGACCTGGGGCTAAGGTTGATTTTGGTTATTATTCTGATCTGAATATTGAAGAACAAAAATTTAAGTTTGATACTGATGACTGTTTATCAAATAGAACTAGTTTTTCATATATCCTTCCTTACTTTTAACCCCGGCCGTCAGGCCGTGGGACTAGTCACCCCAGAAGATTTTTCTTTGAGAAATTGACTTGGGTTGTTAGAATAGGTTAGTGAAGTTAATAAAGTTATCACATTGTGTTTACCACTGT
>JABGTR010000038.1 GCA_018646985.1 Minisyncoccota bacterium | reverse complement strand
TAAGCTGAGATTATTGAGTATTTCTTGTCGATTCTTTTTAAGCTTACTAAGATTATTGAGCAAAGTTTCAGTGGTGAGTTGTTTTTGATCAATAATTAGTGCAGCATTCTTTTCGCTTAGTTCTTGAGCATTTTTTAACTGCTCATGGTGGTGCGAGTTTGGAAGTGGGATAAAAATAGTTGGAATATTTTTAATTGTTAGCTCCATGACTGTATTGGCGCCAGCTCTAGAAATAGCCGAGTGAGTGTGATTGTAAATCCAAGACATTTCACTTCCATTAGCCCACTCTTTGATGAAATAATACTGCTGCTGTTCTGAAGGTAATTCATTTTTAATTTTCTCAAGCTCTAACCTGTAGTTAGATTTTAAATTGGAGCTGCCGCAAAGATGGATTACCGTCCAGTATTCAGTTAGTTTATGAATGGACGATTGGATGACTTTGTTTATGGCTTGAGAGCCTTGGCTGCCACCAGTAATTAATAATATTGGTTTAATCTTATCTTGAGAAATCCATTTTGGTTGAGCTGAATTTAAATCAAGAAGTGATGACCTAATTGGGTTGCCCGTGAGGTGAGTTTGGGTTTTGGGAAAATATTTTTTAGAAGACGGATACGAAATAGCTACTTCATCTGCAAATTTTGCAATGAATTGATTGGCGAGACCCACTGCGTGCGTTTGCTCATGAGTAAAAATTTTAGTACCAGTAAGTTTAGCTGCAATAGCTAGTGGGATAGCCATGTAGCCACCAAAAGAAACAAAAATATTTGGCTTCTCTTGTTTAAAAATAGTTAGTGCTGCGGCGACAGATTTAACGAAAAGGAATGGGAAATAAAATTTATGAAGCAATGATTTTTTGTTAACTGTCTTAGCGGCACTGAGGTGAATAAACTTAATTTGTCTTTTCTCTACTTCATTTTTTTCTTGAGCCAGTTGCTTAAGCTCATTTTGGCTATATTTTCTACCTACGAAAACCACCTCATCTTTTTGATGATTTTTATTGATAAAGTCAATTAAGGATAGGGCTGGAGTTAGGTGTCCTCCAGAGATAAGTATTTTCATTATGTTCAATTATACTCTTTAGCGATTCGGAGGAGAATGCCATTAGCAATCAGAATCATTATTAATGAAGATCCACCATAGGAGATAAATGGCAGCGGCAGTCCTGTTAGTGGCACTAGAGCTACTACAGCAGCTAGGTTCAATAAGACCTGTGAAGCTATCCAAATGATTATTCCCCAACCCAGGAGCATGGCGAATGGATCAGAGGCTGCATTAGCAATTTTTGAAGCAATAAAAAAGTAAGTTCCAAATAAGATTAGTAAAATACTTGAGCCAATAAAGCCGACTTCCTCAGCAATAATAGCAAAGATGGAGTCTGTGCTAGCTTCTGGTATATACGAAAATTTTTGTCTTGAATTTCCAATTCCTTGCCCAGCCACACCTCCTCTGCCCAAAGCAAGAGTAATCTGCCGAATATGAAATCCAGATCCCAATGGATCAGATTGAGGGTTTAAAAAAGTATTTAATCTTTCTCTTCTATAGCTTGAAGATAGGATTGCTATCATAATAAGTAAAATTGTTAGTCCAGATATTCCTAAGATATGGAGCATTTTGCCTCCAGCAATGAAAAACATGCCAAAGGCAATTGTGCCTAAGATTAATATTGATCCCAGATCAGGTTGAAGTAAAATCAACAGAATTGGTAGGCTAGTTGTAAATAAAAACGGCATTGTTCTTTGATGCTGGCTGAGCCAATTGGCAAAAAAGATGATTAGTGCAATCTTAAATGGCTCGATTGGTTGAAATCTTAAGCTTCCTAGAAAAATCCAGCGATGAGCTCCATTTAACTCTCTGCCAATCCCAGGTATAAAAACCATTGTCAGGAGGATTAGTCCAAAAATAAAGATTGGTTTTGATATTTTTTCCCATAGTGAGAGTGGAACTAAGCTAGTGATTAGCATGGCTATAATTCCTAGTATCGCCCAGAGAGAATGTTGTTTGAGGAAATGATATTGATCGTTAAAAGTACGAAATGCCTCTGCGACTGAAGCATCAAATACAAATAAGGTTCCTAAAAAAGTGAGGATAAGAACAAGTGAGACTAGCCAATTCTTTTTATTTAAAAATAGATTTTTTTTAGCCATAGCAGATTTAGATAACTGCTAGCCAGACTCCAAATAAGGTCAATATGATCTGCACTAGCCAAGCTCGTTGGACAATTTTTGGCTCTTCCCAGCCACGGTGTTGGAGAAATAAGTGAAATGGAGAAACAGGGAATATTTTTTTACCACGATATTTTTTTGATAAAAGCTGAGCTGCTGAGCTAGAAATTTCTAAAATAAAGATGAAGCCAATGATGGTAAGAGCCACTATTTTTCCAAGTAATAATCCCACCACAGCTAAAGTCGCACCAAATGAAAGTGCACCCACATCACCCATAAATATTCTCGCTGGAAAGACGTTGAAGTAAAGGAAAGCTACTAAGGATCCGAGCCACATCGAAATGAAGATCGATAGTGGAACATCTAAAATAGAAGCAGATAAGACCCAAAGTCCAAATAAGGAAATCATTAAAACACCCGATGCTAAACCATCTAAGCCATCAGTGATGTTAACTGCATTTGCAAAAGCTACAATTACAAAAGTGGCAAAGGGAATATAAATAATTCCCAATTCAAATGTGCCAATAAAAGGAATATGTAAGATCGATATCCCCAAAGAAAAATACATCATGGCGGCGATGATTAATGCTAAGACAATCTGCAGCATGAGTTTTGTTCTAAGTTTAATTCCAAAGAAACCACTTTGTTTAAAGCCGAAGAATTTTTTAACATCATCATAAAGACCTAAAATTGAAAAAGAGAGAAAGGTGAAGAATAGAATGTTGATTTCCGATTGAAAGCTTTGGTAGACGCTGGTGACATCAACTCCAAAAATATTGAGAAGGGGCATGATGCTGGCAAATAAAATTGAAACAACTACTATTACCAATAGTCCTCCGCCGACTGGAGTGCCGGCTTTCTTCGAATTATGTTTATCAAAAATTGGAGTATTTTTACCAAAGGCATCTTTAGTAATCTGATTGGCTCGCTGAAATTTAATCTTATACAGCAAGTTAATGAATGGAACGATACTAATGCTAGTGACAATAAAAGAAAATAATAGTAAGCCTAGGGTTAACGCCATAGTTATAGTCTAATCTAAACGCTTGATATTAGCACCCATAGTTTCAAAGAGTTCATCTAGTCTTTCATAGCCACGGTCAATATGATTCTCAGGATCATTTAAAATAGTTTCACCTTCAGCAATCATTCCTGCTATGAGTAGAGTAGCTCCATGGCGGAGATCTTTTATTTCAAACTCTCCTCCGTGGAGTTTGCTCGGTCCAGTTATCTTAATTGCATGCTTATCGTTTGGGCTAACATCATCTGGGTTAAAGTTATAAGTTTCCTTAGGATTATTTACTATTGGATTGAAAAGTTCGATTTTGGCACCCATTTTAATTAAAGCGTCAGTGTAGTTAAACCTACTTTGAGATACTGTTTCATGAACAGTACTTTCACCTTTAGCTTGAGTGATTAAAGTGGTCCAAAGGGGTTGCCAATCTGTTTTAAATCCTGGGTGAGGGGCTGTCTCTAAATTAGTTGCAGTCAAGGGTTTCTTATAGAAAAAACGAATTCCATATTCCCCCAATTCATAGCCACCACCAATTTCATCTAGTTTTTCTAGAAAAGAGAGTAAGTCTTTAGCTTGTGTATTTTCAACGATAATGTCTCCTTTAGTAGCAATGGCAGCACATGCAAAAGAAATAACCTGATTTTGATCGGGCATTATTTTATGTATAGATCCATGCAACTTATCTACTCCCCCAATCTCTATCGTTCGAGATTTGATGCGCTTAATTTTTCCACCCATGCTATTTAAAAATTTAATTAGATCATCAACCTCAGTTTCTTGAGCAGCATTTTCTAGAGTAGTAATTCCTTGAGCTTTGACAGCAGCCATGATTAGAGTTTCAGTGCCGGTATGAGTGTTTTTCTTGAATTTATAATGAGTTCCCTTTAGCCTCTCAGCTTTAACAGTAATCAGATCTCCATTTGCCTCAACAGTTGCTCCCAAAGCAATCAAACCGTCGAAGTGTCTTTCTAAAGGTCGCTTGCCGATTTTATCTCCACCAGGAAAAGGAACGACAGCCTGTCCAAACTTATGTAGTAGAACTGGAATAAACATGGTTGAAGCACGCGAAGCTCTTCCATAATCGCTATCTAGAGAGAATCTAGAGAAATTTTGCGGATCTACAAAATAAGCTCTCTCTCCCATCAGCTTCGCATTAGCTCCTAGAGAGCTGATCATGTCTGCAACTAATTTCACATCGCTAATTTTGCTGAAGTTGAGCAGTCTAGAAGGAGAGTCACCTAGCAAAGAAGCAATCATGATTTTATAAGAAGCATTCTTAGCTCCACCTACTCTAACTGATCCAGATAAAGGTGTACCACCAGTAACAATGTAGGTGCTCATGAAATCTCCTTACGATAAATAAAATACTTCTTCTTCTAAATCAATGTTGAATTTATTATTAACTTCTTTTTTAACTAACTTAATTAATTTTTTTAGATCTACTGCGGTGCCATCTCCAGAGTTGATGAAGAATGCGGCATGTTTTTTTGAAACTTCTACCCCACCCACTTTAGTTCCTTTTAATCCAGCTCGATCAATTAGAAACCCTGCAGAAATAAATTTGCGGCTTTCAAACATAGGAAAGAGTTTTTTTAATTCAGGTGAGTTAGGAGTATTTTTAAAGATACAGCCTGAGCTGGGTAGGCCTAAGGGTTGGGTGTCAGCGCGATACTGAGTTGCTTTTTTGATTAACTCTTGAGATTTCTCTAGAGAACCTTTTTTTAAGGCAAAAGTAACTTCTAGAATAATCTCATTGGTATGATGAAAACGAGAAGCATCATAACTAAACTCACACTCATCTGCCGAAATAGTTTTAACATCTCCTGATTCAGTGATTATTTCTACTTGGTGAACATGATCAGAGATCAGATCTTCTAAATAGTGAGCATTATTAAAGATTGCTCCACCAACAGTACCTGGTACTCCTAAGAAAAACTCAAGTCCAGTGTAACCAAGATCGACAGTCTTTTTAACTAGCAATGAAGTTTTTAGACCAGCTCCAGCTTTAACTAAATATTGCTTTTTTTGAGTGACCTGATTGAGGTCTACTAACTGGTTGTTTTTTAGATGTAAGACTAATCCTGAGATACCATCATCGGAGATAACTACGTTACTAGCTCCACCCAAGATAGTAATCTTAATTTTATTTTTCTTACAAAATGAGATAACTTCAATAATTTTTTCTTTTTGATCGAGCTCTAGGTAAACTTCGGCGTAACCGCCAATCTTAAAATAAGTTTGTTTGGTAAGTAGGTACTGTTCTCTAAAATCCAGATCAGGAAAATTTTCTTGAAGCTGGTTTAATATAGACATATTAATAGTTATTCTAGATCAAACTATGTACTTGGTAAATATCACCTGCTCCAAGTGTAATTAAGACATCTCCAGGATTAAGATGGTCTTGGCAATATTTTGCTAACCGATCAATGCTTTTTAGATTTTGAGCTGGTAGATGATACTTTTGGTATATGGCTTCACAAAGTTTGTCGCTAGAGACAGAATGATCTGCTTTTTCTCTAGCTGAGCTAAAAATATCGATCATGACCACTTCGCTTGCGTCAGCAAAAGAATCAATGAAATCATCAAAGAGTTCTTTTGTTCTCGAGTAAGTATGGGATTGAAAAGCAATTACTTTTCTTTGTTTTGGATACCAGTCACAAAGAGCGGCGATAGCTGCCTTGACCTCGTGGGGGTGATGAGCGTAATCATCGTAGTAGCTAACTCCATTTTTTTCTCCAATAAACTCAAAGCGACGTTTGGTAGACGAGAAACTTGAAAGTGAGTCAGCTGCTTGCTTGGGATCAATTTCTAGTTGAGTGAGAGCTAAGATTGTAGCCAGGGCGTTAATGACATTGTATTTTCCAGGTATTTGTAGCTTTAGTTCATATGTTTGGTTTTGGTAAGAAAACTTAGTTGTAGTTTGTCCCAATTGTGACTGGTAACTTCTTAGGCTTAATGTAGCTCGTGGATCTTCTCCAAAAGTTAGTTTAGGAATAGAAATATCATTCAAGTGTCCTAAGTCAGCCATATTTACAATTAGTTTTCCACCTGATTTGATTTGGCGAAAGAAGTCATTATAAGTTTTTTTAGTATGATTAAAATCCTTATAGACATCTGGGTGATCAAATTTTAAGTTAGTGCAGACAGTGAGTTGTGGTTTTAAAAATGAGAACCGAGGTTGGGCTGCGAATTTGGCTTGAGGGTCGATTACATACTCATCTGCTTCGATCACAAAATGTTTGGATTCTGGACTCCATTGCCCAGTTTTATTTATTCCTGGAATATTACCTACTCCGACAGAAAATGAAAAATCTTGTTTTAGATCATGAAGTACCCAAGATATCATGGCTGAAACAGTGCTTTTACCCCCTACTCCACAGACAGCTATTCCCTCCTGTTGGTTAAAGAGTAATGCGACTGCTTCTGCTTGGGAAATAACAGGAATTTTTTTATCTATAGCTTGCTTAACCTGCGGATTTTCTAGAGCTTGGTGAGCGGCAGTGTAGATGACACAATCTGTATCCTTAGGCAGGGGGGTGGAAAAATTTGAGTCAATCTTGATTTCTAGTTTGTCTAAAATTTCTTGGGTAACGAATTCTTCTTCGACATCACTTCCGGTGACTTTTTTGTCAGCATCAGTTAGTAGCTGAGCCATTGATGTCATGGCAACACCTTTAATGCCCACCAGATAAAAATTATTAAAATTAAGTATGTCGATCATTTGTTTTGTTTGAGTATTTCTTTGACAACTTTGACGTCGCTCCAAGGATGCTCAGTTTTTCCAAAACACATGCTCTGCTCATGACCCTTGCCTAAGATGGCTACGATATCATTTTTTTTAGCTAGCTTGTTGATAGCAAATGAGATGGCTTCCTTTCGATCAGCAATGCTAGAAACTTTATCTAAGTTTTGATGAAGATTCTCTTTTAGTTGGCGAATGATTGACCAAACATCTTCAGTCCGTGGATCTTCTGCAGTAAAAATAACTGAGTCAGCGATTTGAGCTCCAATTTCTCCCATAAGGGGTCTTTTTTGTTGGTCACGTAATCCGGCAGCACCATAAACAGCAATTAATTTTCCTCCCGAACCTCTTTTAAGCTGACTCTTCAGAGCTGTTAAGGCTGACTTGAGTGCTTGTGGAGTATGAGCAAAATCTACTAGGACACGGAAAGATTTATTAGTTTCTACTTCTTGCATTCTGCCGACAATATCAGGGAAGCTTTGGAGAGCAGTGGCTATTTTTTCTTTATCAATGTCCAGCTCAGTTGCTAATGCAGTTACCAGCCTAGCATTCATTTGATTATATTTTTCAGAAAATCTATTCTTGATAGAGCTTGAAATTACTCTGGGCAATTTGTCTGTAGCTGAGTAAGAGATGACTTTATCAGCTGACTGTCTTAAGTTTGATTTCAAAACTTGGTGGTTATTGTCATCGGCATTAATGATTACTTTTTCAGCTTTGTTTAGAATCATAGCCTTAGCCTTCAAGTATTCACTTGGAGTTAAGTGGTAGTCGAGATGTTCATGGCTAATATTAGTTAAGCCAGCTAAAATTGGATTGATTCCCCAAATTCGAGATTGGTAGGCTCCATGAGAAGTAACTTCTAATACCAAGTACTCTACATTTGCGTCAACCATTCTTCTAATTAACCTATGGAGTGCAAGTGGATCTGGTGAGGTTACATGTAGTCCAGTTTCTATCTTTTCTGCGCCAATATAAGCGGCGACAGTAGAAATAAGAGCGGTTTTTTTACCAGCTCTTTTTAAGATATGGTAGAGCATAGTTGAGCTAGTGGTCTTACCATCAGTTCCAGTAATTGTAATTATCTTAAGATTCTTAGCAGGGAACTTATATTTTATCTGTCCAAAGAGACCTTTTAAAACTCCAGTTTTAATGAAGTGAAATGGATACTTAATTTTATAGAGGAATATCTTCCAGATTGTTTTCATAATAACTAATTATAACCTATGGATTCCTGGTGATCAGGAGGAATGTTTAGACTTAAAAATAACTTCTCAGCAATTTTATACCAGAGAGGGGCTGCTGTTTCTGCCGCCCAAGGTGAGCTCTGGGGTTCGACTAATTTGACTAGCATTAAGAATTGTGGGTTTTCTGGTGGAGCGAAACCAATAAAAGTGGCGATAGTAGCATTTTCTTTATAACCCCCATCTTCTGCGGGAATTTGAGAAGTTCCTGTCTTTGCAGCTACAGTATGAGTTTTGGAGTAAATCCATTGGGCTTCTCCACTTTGAGCGGCATGAACCATCATTTCGGTTGTTTGTTGAGCAGCCTTATCTGATATGACTTGTCTTATTTTTCTAGGTTCAACTGAAATCTCTTTTCCGTCTGGGTTAATCACTGAATCTATAGCTCTGATTTGCATCAATTGTCCATGATTAGCGATCGCAGAGACTGCTTTTGCTATTTGTAAGCTAGTAGTGCTGATACCTTGTCCAAAAGACCGAGTAGCTAGCTCAATTGGTCCCCATTTTTGGGGAAAGGGAGTATCGCTATCTCCATAGAGGTCTACGCCTAATTCTTCACCAATATCAAAATTCTGCAAATATTTTTCAAACACATCACTACCAACTTCTTCTGCAACAAAGACCATGGCAGTGTTATCAGATTTGGCCAGAGCATCACTCATCTTGATTTTGGGGTGGTATTCATCATTCCAAGTTTTAATAGAATATTTACCAATAGCAACTGGTCCATCACAACGAGGACACTCTGTCTCTGAGGTAATTGACTCTGTATCAATGCCAATAGCTACGGTCAGCGTCTTCATAATTGATCCTGGTTCGAAAAGATCAATTAGGAGTGGATTTTTATAGAGATAAGGATCGTATTGGTAATATTTCTCTTGATCAAATTTGGGCTCAGCCGCTAAAGCTAAGATTTTGCCAGTCTGTGGTTGGAGTATCAGCACTTCTCCAGACTTAGCCCCATAATGCTCCATGCCTTTTTTAAGTTCAGTTTCTATTAAAGATTGGAGGTCTCGGCGGATAGTTAGTACCACATCTCTACCCTGGTTTGAGTTTAGAGGTGGTTTTTTTTGTCCTAATAGGGAGAATCCAAGTGCATCAGCAGTCAGGGTAATTCTTCTTTTTTTTCCAGAAAGTTCTTTATTTAGAGCGCCCTCTACTCCGAAATAACCAACATCTTGTCCTGCTTCGTCTTTGGCAACGAATCCGGTTAAGTGGGCAGCCATAGATGCTTCTGGATAGAATCTTACTAGAGCATCTTCAAAATCCAAGCCAGTTATATTTAAAGCCTCGATTTCACTTTTAGTTTCTTCAGCTAGATTATTTAAGAGTGAGACCCACTTAGCTTCTTTTCTATTTAGCTTCTGTTCAAGTGCTTCTTCAAGCTCATCCATGAGTTCTTCTCTTTTTGCTGACTCTGTTGATTCTTGGTAAGGTTGGTAGTCATCAATAATAATTGGATTAATCAGTTTGCTAATCTTAACTGGGTCTTCTGTCAGCAGCTGAGGGTAAGCAACTAGGCGATACTTAGAGATATTGCCTACCAATAAGTGTTTGTCACTAGTAAATATTTGTCCACGCTTGCCTTGTTGAGTTAAAGTACGTTGATATTGATTATTAGCAGCAGTTTTTAGCCATGATCCTTGAATAACTTGCCAATAGAAAAGTTTGACTAAAATACTTAACAAGCCAAAGTAGATGATAAGAATGGCAGCTTTATTTCTATTTGAGACTGGTAGAGATTTTGAACGTGATCTGGAGTACTTACTAATCATTACTGATTATTGTAAGCTAATTAGCGGCTGCTAGACTAATGGATTTATCAATAATGATTGGTTTGGATATTAATTGATACTCTTCAGTCAAGTTGCCATTTTCAGATAAGGCTAGAAGTGAGGTTTTATTAGCTAATTTTCCTTGGAGTAGTTGCTTTTTTTTTGCTAGTTGCTGCTGGTTATTTTCTAATGTTCTTTGTTGATGCCCATGAGCAACAACTAAACTGGTTTGATAGATAGTATAGATAACTTGAAATACAAGTACGCTGCCGATGAGCGCATAATAAGTTAAATAGAGTTGCTGTTTTTTTAACATATTTTTTGTTATTTTTTGATAAAACCTCTCAGCTTAGCGCTGCGAGATTTTGGGTTTGTTAATACTTCTTTTTCACTGGGTTTAAGAACTTTTTTAGGGTCTTGGATACCCTTATTTTCTTTTTCCCATTTTTTAAAATAATTTTTAATAATTCTGTCTTCTCCTTCATGAAAAGCGATCGTGATAATTTTTCCTTGAGATTTAATGACCTCTAGTGCTTGTGGCAGAGCCTGCTGAATACTTTCCAGCTCATTGTTGACTGCAATTCGCAGAGCTTGGAAGACTTTCGTAGCGGGGTGAATATTTCTGGAGCCGTGATGTTTAATTTCTGAAATTAGCTCTACAAGTTCTGAAACGGTAGTAATAAATTGACCATTTCTTTTTAGCTCCACAATTTTTTTAGAAATTTTTCTAGCTTCTGTTTCTCCTCCAAATACTTCAAATATTTTTTGGAGCTGTTTTTGACCCATGATTGCCAGTAAGTCCTTGGCTTTGACCCCTAGTCTTTGATCCAGCCTCATATCTAGTTCTTGATCTTGCCCAGAGAAACTGAGCCCTCTATCTGCTGAAGTGAGTTGTTCGCTAGTGGTGCCAAAGTCAAATAAGATACCGCTTATTTCATCAACCTGTTGCAATTGCTCGATAGTTTGTTGTAATTTTCCGAAATTTTCTCTAACTAGGATTAGATTTTGATTTTCAATCTCAGTCACAAATTTTTCTTTTCCAGCGATGATATTTTGTTCATCAAAATCAAAGGCAATTACTTTTCCTCCTAAAGAAAGGATTTCTTGGGTGTGCCCACCTTGTCCGAAGGTAGCATCTATATACCAACGATCAACCTCTATATTGAGGCCTTCAATAGCCTCCTGGAGCATAACTGGGATATGTTTAGTTCTATTCATCATTGAGTCTTTCTGCAATTTCTTCAGCTTGGGCTTCAATTTGAGTTAGATACTGGTGATAGCTATCTCTATTCCAGATTTCTATCCGTTCATAGCTACCTACAATTACTAAGTCTTTTTTTAATTTGGCAAATTTGATCAAGTACTCGGGCAGAGAAACTCGACCATTGGCGTCAGCTACAACTTCTTGGGCTTCATTTGTCATTAATCTGATGAAGTCACGATGTGCTTTTTTTGTGAAGGTGCGCTGCGAAAGTTGTTTTAGTTCTTGTTCAAAATTCGTAGCTCTAAATAGGAACAGTCCTCCATCTAGTCCTCGGGTTACTACCCAATCTGTTTCTATTTCTCTAAATTTCTTAGGTAATGAAATGCGATTATTCTCTTCTAAAGCGTGGTAGTATTTGCCGATGAACATCTTGGATACTATAAGCTTATTTACCATTTCTTACCATAACCAAAAGATACACTCTGGAATCAGTCAAGTAAACCCCGAACGATTTTCGGGTGTTGGAAGATAGTTATGAGGATGAGGAATGTGTTAGAATTCAGCGAATATATCAAAAATTGTGAGCTAAAAAGAGAAAACAATGCTAAATTTAGTTGAAAAACATCTTTCTTTAGGTATTAAATCTGAGGAGTCTGTAGAATTATATAAAATATATATGACTATTGAGCTAAACAAGGCTTTGCATAATAAGGAAATCTCAGAAGAAGATTTT
>JABGTR010000031.1 GCA_018646985.1 Minisyncoccota bacterium | reverse complement strand
CGTGCTCCCCGTATTGGACCATGTTAGGACTTGTCTTCTTTATTAGTCTCTTTAATACCCCCCAGTGCTGCTGCCATGTCAGCTCCGAGTTTTAATATAGACTCATCATCAAATATAGGACCTCTTCCTTCTTTTTCTCCAATCATCTCATCATATAATTTCTGTATATGTGGAGGATATTTCCCCTCTGGGAATAATTCTTTAATGGCATCAAGTATTGAACCATAGTGAATTGCTGGATCATTCCTAACATTTTCTATCTCCAATGCTAGAATTTGCTCTGATTCTTCATCACCTTCAACATAATAAAAAAAGATTTTGCGAGCTGCTAACTTATATATATCATCTATGGAAATAGATGCTTCTTCGATTTCCTCTGGATGTGCTGATTCAGCGTCATTTTCTTGATTCATATAAATCATATTATATCAAAATCTTAATTAGAAATTGTTTAGTCTAGCTCCATCGATCTTAATCTACCTAACTGCTCTAGTTGTTTGTTGTAAGGCACAGTGATTCTTTCAACATCTTCTAGACAAAAATCTCTCTCAATCTCTTCATGCTTCCCTGCTGGATAATCTAAAATTACTGAGTGTAGCCAGTCATCAATTAAATAAAGCCTAACTAAACCACCTTGGTATTCATAGTCAATGCTAGACATCTTAACTAAATCAACAGCTTGATAGCCTTTACCTCTGAGCCACTCAAGTCCCGCTTCAACGCTACCTACAGAAACACTCTGCTCCAAATCAAACTTACCATTAACTTCTTTAAGAACATGGATCTCATTCTTATCAGCATAGCTAACTAGCTTAGTGACATCATTACCTTCATGCTGGCCATAATAATGGTTGGTTGTTTTCTCTTTACTTGGTTGGATACCTAAAGCACTTAGCTTAACTCTAATTTCATCAAATGAATCAACCTGGTATTTCTTTTCTTGATGTTTCATCAAATTAACTCAAAATATTTAAATATCTCCAAGATTCCATTTTCATCTACGCTTGGTCCTACAAATGATTTGCCTTCACCTTTAGTGACTACTAAATCTTTTAGATCTTGCTTAGCATTACCCATAGCTGCTCCAAACCCACACATCTCAATAAACTGCCAATCGCTACCACTATCACCTACTCCCAAAGTATTCTCTAAAGAAACACCGGTTGCTTGAGAGATTTCCATAGCACCTTGTTTCTTAGAAATTCCTGGAGCAGTCACAATTCCAAATTGAAGTGGAAGAATAACTGGATGCACACCCCAACTCATTACCAACTCATCTTTAAAAGGCTCAAAGATTTTATTTAAGTTTTCTTTATCAGCTTCATCAACTGCAATTGGCATGATCTTAGTAATCTGTGCTTGCTGAGCAGCTTTTACTAAAGAATCTACTTGTAGTGGCTCTGCTTGGATAACGTGATTATGTTTCTGAGTAATATCTCCTGCTTGTGATTTTTGAATCACATAGTTATCTGCTGTATAAAATTCGACATAAACTCCAGCATCTAAAAATGCTTGAAGAACTTTAACTGCACTCTGTGTAGGAACGTTATTTTGTTTAATAATTTTATTCTCTAATGGAGAGATAATTACTCCACCGCCATCTGCTATATGAGCATTATCTAGATCAGCGTCAATAATTTCTTTACTAATGGCAAAGTGAGGCTTAGCAGTACACAAACTAACAGCAATACCGTTATTTTGAATTTTCTTAAGAGCTGCAGTTACATCCTCGTGAGGGTGAGGTGAATTAAAACCAATCTTTTCACCAACAATCACACCATCTACGTCTAAGATAATAGCTTGGATATTTTTGTTCATTTGGTCCTTTCTTCAAAAGAAGAGTGAATTTTATTTGGTGGATAATTAGGTTTTTCTGGTCTATAACCCAGTATCTTTTTGGCTTTAGAAATATCAATGTGGTTTAACTCATCAGTAATACTAAATGGTTCGTACCAAAGCTTTCCAGAATAATCCAAAGCTAACTTAATAGCTTGAGTAGCATTATCAAAACTGACACTAGTTCCTAAAAACACCTTACCCGTAGGAGCAAAACGAAGCGCTGTCGTTTCTATTTTTTTATTTAATCCATACCAAGCCAATGCTTGTTCAGCCATAACTTTACTCATGTGATAGGACAAATCAACATCTCTACAAGATAAATCTTGTGCTGTTAAGTATTGAGATATAAATGACTGGTTTTCAGTAATGGGAGTTTTAAAGGGGATTCCTTTTTCTATTCCATAGATAGTAGTAGAGCTAGCATAGACAACTCGCTTAACTTTTTTTTCTACAGCAGCTTTTAAAATATTAAGAGTAGCTTCTACATTACTATGAAAATAATCCTCAAAAGATTTACCTTCAACTGGCTTTGAGATAGCTGCCAAATGAACTACTTGCTCACATCCAGAGATTTTATTCAACAAGTTTTCGTAATCTAGTAAGTCATCACCATCTTGAAGATCATAACCAACAATTTCATAATCATCGCTATAGCGTTTAATAAATTCTTGACCAATAATACCTTTGTGACCAGTTAAGAAAATTTTCATTAGTCACTATTCTATCATACATTAAAAAAGACCTACTCAAAGGTCTTTTTTAGACTAGATCCCCGTAGTAGACCATGTTAGAACTTCTATTTAGTCACAAACCAAAAACCATCTGTAATAGTATGCTGAGCAATGATTCCTAGTCCAAAACCCATAAAGAATGATTTTTTATTAACCAAAGATAAACAGATAAACAACAATCCATATAAGCTATGATGCAGCCTATACTTTCCCACAAATAAAGCGTCTTTATTTAAAACATTAACTGCAAATCCATCATAGGCCCAAGCAAATAAAAAACCAAAAACAAAAGAGGAAATAAACTTAATCAAAACATGTCTCCATTAAGATTCTTGGCTGATTATCTTCGAAATAATCTTCTTTCCATCCTTTAATGACAAACCCATTCTTTAAGTAACTAATTAACGCGGCAGTATTACCTGGATGAACAACTAAATTTATGATACAACCTTGTGTTAGCTCAAAAAGTTTATCTAGCATTTGCTTTCCAATACCTTTGCCCTGGTAAGACGGAAGCAAGGCTATTGATTTTAACTCAACTGTTTTATCCGATGTTAAGTTGAAAGAGAAGTATCCGATTGAGACACCATTGTCACTAACACTATAAACTTCTGAGTCCCTCAAATATTCTTTTACTGCAGCTACATCTTTAGTTGGAGGATCAAATTCTCTAGTAAATGTCCTTTGGACTAAATTAAAAATAACTTCTGCCACATCATCCAAAAGTCTTTTTTCTATTACTACGTTCATAAAGGGTAATTATAACAAATGCTTCTCTAACCAACTCTGCAGCAATTCCATGTCACCAAGTTTTTTAATTAAATCTTCTAGTTTTTGAGCTGCCTTGCCACTATTTAGTATCTCTTGAGCTAGCTTAGTCCCTTCTGTAAAGCTTCATGCATTCCCCTTCTATTTCTTTTCCATTATTAAGCCACCTTCTGCCTCAAGTTGATTGATTTTTTCTACACTGTTTAAAACCTCATTAACTCATACCCTAAATCACTAGGCTGCACAAACCAGCCTCTACTAGCAACCCACCAGATTACACATATTAACATTACGCTCGTGGCTATTACCGAGTATTTAGTGAAAGGATAATCATTTAACTTTAAGCTATGCTTAATAAGAGTTTTTCTTAAAGACCAAAGCGCAATAAACATTGTAGGAATAATCAACAAATAAATACTACCACCCTCTACCCCCATTAATCCCCACATAGCTCCATTAAGAACTCCAGTTGTTATGACTAAATAATCATCTAATTTAGACAACTGTTGTCTTTTTCTATTTAACTCCATAAAAGCTACAAACATCAAAACAATTGTTAAAGTAACAACAAAGAGATGCCCTATATACTCATCAAAGAAAAAAGCCATCCTGTAAATATGAGTATCAGGATTACTTGCTAAAAAATCTTCAAATATTTGAGCTACAGCATGAACACCAGTGCTAAAAGCTGAAACGAAAACTAAAAACAATCCGGGAATAATAAACTTATTTTCATTCACTATTTTATTTTTCTTAAGAGGAACTTCTAAAATAGTTTTAAATAAGTACAAAATGCCTAAAATTATTGGAATCCAAGTCGTGAACTGCTCAACCAATGATTGCCAAACTAAAGGTTCACCTTCAAAAACTGGGATTTGTAAAAAAGTACTATAACTAATAATAGCTAAAAGCAAGTAAGCGATTAGGAGACCAATAAGAGCAGAGACAGTTTTGTTAAGTTTCATAATGTCTCTTTGAACCAATCAACTGTCATTTTATTTGACTTATCTCTATCTTCTTTTTTCATCAGCGGATGCCCAACCCTATTCATCATTATTTTTTCTTTTTTTGAAGCTAAAGTTGCATAATTAAAGAAAGAGTCAGTTTGTTTCTTAGGACAAATGTCATCAAGCTCATGCTGAATCAATAGTAGTTGTCCTGCATAGCCTTCTATTGCTTTGATTGCTTTATTATCTGCAAAATCATCACCATCTCTATATTTTTGAGTAGTTTCTTCTCCTAAGGATTCTGGAACTATCTTCCACCATTCGTTTTTATATAAAGCAGGCACAGATAAAACCAGAGATTCGAATTCTCTTTCTTTAGAAACTAGGGTAGCCTGATAACCACCATAGCTACCTCCATAAACTCCAATGCGATTTTTATCTACATTGTCCTGCTTAAAAAGAAAGTCATAGGCTGCTAAAGCATCTTGATAGCCCATCTCTAGAGTCTGGTCTTTAAACTCACCATCACTGTCACCACAACCACGGAAGCTAAAAATTAAGGTAATAAAACCAGACTTAACTAATTCTTCAGCTCTGTCTGTATAACGAGCCTGACTACTACCACGGCCATGATAAACAACCACCGCTGGAAATTTATCTTTATTTATATCAGGAGTGTATAAAGTCCCATCCATTGTTTGATTCTCAACTGGAATAGAGATTTTTTTTATTGTGAATTGCATTGAGAAAATTATAGCAGCAATTACCTATCTTCTACCCAAGCACAACCAAAGCCTTTAGTTGTGCTATTTAACACACTGTCAAAAGCATGATGCATATTTACAAACCATTCTGGAATAGTAGCGTGAAATTCAATTAGTAGGTTTGCGTCTCCTCTAGAGACATCACTTCTATAAAGACTACACTCACCACCATTTTTTGTTAAAAAGATTTCAATTTCAGCAACCACTTTCCGTCTTCTTGTTCTTGCTTCCAACCTTCATCTCCATATTCCCACTTGCCAAGACCTTCCTTAAAATCATCAGAAAAAAACCCTGAGACAAGCCTCAGCTTACCACTCTGAAAAAGAAGATATATAAAAATAAATATGAAGAATATCCAAAAGAAAGGACTACTGGGAATTTGCATAAACTTAACAAGTGATATCAACATGCTCCAAAATATTTTCTCTAAAAATATATTTCTATCTCTAAGGAAAAACCAAAAATATATAACTGCAAAAAGACCTCCTCCGACGGCCCATTTCATCAATTTTGATTTAAAAAATACATTTCTGAGGGATTTAGAGTTTTTCATATTTTCAAATTAAGTAATATAAAATCAGTTCAAAGCTTATACAAAAAAACTGCCTTAGAGGCAGCCTATCTTACTTATTATATCATTTAACTTCCAAAGTATTTGCTCACTAAGATAGTTACTTTCCTCCTAAACTAGAACCGAATAATATTCTTGGTATAAACCCCATAACTCCAGAGATGCCTATTATTAATAATAATAGATGTAACAACTCCAGTTCATCTGCGTTTTTAATTCCTAATTTAAAAAATAAGATATCTAAAGCAACAAACCCAATAATAGAACCAACAAGGTGAATAAAGCTTTGGTGAATGTTCCAAGCCAATCTTTTATCTTTCCACCTATCAAATAAAATTGGTTTTTCTTTCCTATGAGTATTGTGGAAAAATGCCTCTGGAGAGAACACTGTATATAAAATAATTACAAATATCGATATCACCCAATAAATTAATCGGTAACAAGAAAAACCTATCATTTTATTTCTTCTATTATCTTTTTAATTTGACTAACTTGTTTAACTAGTTTTTTTCTATCAGCTTTTAGCTTTTTTATCAATTTAACGCATTCATAACCACTATCTAATGATAGTGCTTCAACCATTAGGCTTTCAATTCTGTTAATTTTAAGCTGAACCTGAGAAAAATGAGAGTAGCCAAACAAAATTTCAGTAGAGTTAGCTCCTGCCCATGTAGCTCTGAATATCCAAAACTTAAATTCAGCATTTTTCTGTGCTTCATTTCTATCAACAACATACACACTTCCAAGACTTGCCGCTAACCCTGGACCTACTATGGAAAGCTTTAATTCATTATCTAGTTTTTCTGCATTTATTAAAGATTTATTCATCAAAATAATGAACTTGTTTAATTCCAAAATCAACTCTGTAGGATCATCTAACAACTTAATACTTTCATGCAAAAATACTTCCCATCTTCTATCATTCTGAGTTAGTAAATCATAGATTGGAACAATCCAATTATTGTCAAAGTAAAAAGATGGTGTTCTATTAGAGAAGTTCCATGAGCTTTTTCCTCTATCAAAGTTACTACTAACAAGATTCTGTAAAACTATTAGCCTATCATTTAGATCATTTATCTTTAATTCCTTGGCTCTTCTCTCTTCCAAGAAGATACCTGATATCAAAACTGCTAAGGCTAAGAAAAAACCACCCATCAACTGAAGAGTTATTTCTGTAAGAAAGCCTTTTACCAATACATTTGAGAAACAAAAGGATAAATAAGCATAAATAATAATTAATAAAAATAATAAAAATGAAATTACTGCTAATACCCTTTTCATAAAACTCAGATAATTATAATACATTACTAAAAAAAGAAATCATTGCGCTATAATTGTAGCGTAAACATCTAATATAGACATGATAAATAAAAAATCTCATTCAAACAAACTCTCTTTTCAAGAACGATCTCATATACGATCTGAGGCATTTATTAAAAACCTAAATCATAATCTTTTGCATGAAGTAGAAAAAACTGAGCAACATTCATTTAAAGAAGAGGCTGACTTGGTCCAGAAAGCATATCTCAAAAATCTCAATCATAACCTCACCCACGAAACTACAAGCAATGACCCTGACAAAACTGATGCTAAGTCACCAAGTCATCAAGACTAACTTTTAACACATTAGCAATCTTCCATAACACATAAGTTGAAGGGTGATATTTACCTGCCTCTAAGTGTCCTACATAAGTTAAATGTAATCCGGCTTTATCTGAAAGCTCCTGCTGAGTTAGGTCCCTATTTTGTCGAAATTTTCTCAGGTTATAACTGATTTTTTTACTCAGCCTATCCTTAAGTTTTGAGTTATCAGATTTAGTAAGCGGTACTTTAAAAACCAATTGGTTCATACCATTGATTTTCCTGTGTATTCATCTAATAATATATAGAGTACTCATCTAATTTTAAGGAGCTATGAATATTAAGTCTTTTCGTCAAAAATTTACTTCGACTGTTGATAAGAAAATGAGAAAAGACATCTCATTATTCATGGTCCCTGGAGTATTAATCATGGCTCTTGGTATTCAAATAAACCCTGATCTTTTTGTGTGGGTAGGAATCATACCGATATGGATAGGTATGTTTAAAATTACAACATCACTAACATTAAAGGCCATTGGCAAACCAAATTCTTTTCTTCAGATAATTGCATTTATTTCTACTTGGATAGGAATGGGATACTTTGCTGGATTCATTTTTCTATTGTTCTTACTACCACTAACAAGTTTAGCCGCAATTTTCATACCGTAAAAATGTACTCAACTACAAATTTTCAACCATAAAATTAACTTGATTCATATATGCAAGACAATAAAAGTATCATGAATAACCAAAACCCGAACTTCTCAAGACTAATAGATAATTCAGTGAATTTTAGTGCACATCGACGCATAAATAGGACTTTTTCATGATAGCTAAAATACAAAAATTACTCGTTTTTTTCATAAACATATTTATTATATATATGACAGCATTGGTGTTTTCAAAAAACACCCAAGCATCTATTATTGCAACCTGCTTGATATCAGCTTTCCAATTCTACTTACCACAGTTTAAAGAAGATTTAATGAAAGAAGAATGGGATATTGGCAACCATGAATATTTAATTCAAACAGTTAGTATATTTGTCGTCACATGTATTGGTGGAGGAATACTTGCTGGGATTATTTTAATAGTTTTTGACTTAAAATTATCCTAATAACTAAAAAATTGCCATTACCCATCATCTAATAAACAGTAATTTTTACTCACTTTTTACCCTTACATAAACCAAAATTGCCGTAATTCCTATCCTTCAGTATTTACAGCAAAATTTCGGCATGATAAAAGACGAGTAGTACTAATAAATTAAACAATAATATGAAAACATCTCCCTTCCAGTACACCCTAGAATCTTTGCATCTAGGTTTTAACCATCAAGTAGATCCCCTTCAAATAGGACCAAAAAGATTTGATTACCTAGTCTTTACATCTAGTATTAGTTCAGATGATCAAATAGATACTTTAAAAAAGCTAGAGTCAAATCATTTGATAAAAATCAAGGACACTAAGCCTGCGAATTTATTTTCACCAACTAGAATAGAGCTGGAAGTTCATGACGAAAAAACATTTCTCAGCAATTTGGAAATTTTACTTATTGGCTCCATGGTTAAACAAGACGCAGTCATTCAAAATCAAAAGGCAGTAAACCGCTGTCATTGGGATTTAGTAGAAAATCCTAAAAATAGCGAAGCTTATTTACAATTTGAAGGTCAAACAGTGTTTACTTTTCATTCTAGAAAATCAAAAAGATATTTATATTTCAAACTTATTTGGGGAAATTATCCAAACAAAACTAATTATGATGAAATTCCCTTCGTCCCTAGTTTTAGAAAAGACCAGTGGAAACATAAAAAATATTGGGAGATTAATAGAAGTACAAGAGAAATTATTAATGATCTTAAGAAGGATTTAATAAGAAATGGAGTTACTGCTGTCCAAATTGAGACTAATCGAGGCTTTAAATTAAAAATTCGTGGTGGACATCTTGCCATCCCACCCTATCTATTAGAAAAACTGGATGAAAACTAGCTAGTTTTTATACAAAATTGGGGCTTGCCACCCTGCTAATCACTTCCATTAATTTGGAAGTATTATGACAATCAACAATGATGAACCTAAGATACACAGTTCCTTCGACTTATCTTTGGTAACTACCTTATCAATTTTCTTTCCTATCAAAAGTATTGATAGATCAAATCCTCGTAAAGCTAATTTTTTATTTGACCAGACCCCAGAGTTAAGTAAATTTATTGAAAAATATTGGAATAAGCAAATTAAAGTTGAACCTCAGCAATTCTTCAATCAGCTAAAAAGCATAAAGACAAGGATATATGCTGAAAACTGAAAACCTACTCCCAGATAGAGCTGTGAGAGAGTTTAAAAAAATGTATGAGGAAAAACTTGGCAGAGAAATTTCTCATACTAAGGCAAGAAGCTTGGCTGAAAATTTTATAAACATGTACCAATTAATTAATCAACGTTATGAAACAACCACAGAGATTGGCTGACATAATAGAGAATGCTGCCTTAAGAGGAAAAAACGTTAACGATAATAAAGAAAGATTAAAAGACGTTAACGTTGATAGTGGAGAAACACCAGCTGAAAAAGAGTATAAAGATTTATCAGCCAGAAACAAAGATTTAGCCAATACTCTTACTAGAGAATTAAAAGATAAAAAAAGCCAAAGATACTTTGAAATAGTTGCAGAAAATAATGACCATGGACTAGTGATTGAGTCTCTTCAAATCACTCTCAGTGCTCTTAATGATATTTCCAGAGAAAAATCTGTTTCCAATGCTTCATCTTATTTCATAGGAGTTCTAAGAACTAAGGGTGGGAAAACTAAATTCAAAAAATAGTGTAATATGGAAATATAGCGTATTCATCTAACTATGCCGATAACTCCTGTATTCAGCTATTACCGCAAGTCTCAAGAAAGCGAGGATCGACAGGTCCTCTCTATACCTTCACAAAAAGAAGAAATACAAAAAGTTGCTTCTAAGATGAACTTACTTATTATTGAATCTTTCGAAGAGTCTAAATCAGCTAAGACTCCTGGAAGACCAATCTTTAACCAGATGATCGAAAGATTGAAGTCTAGTGATGTGAAAAAAATACTAGTCTGGAATCCTGACCGACTCTCTAGAAACCCAGTTGATACTGGCATCATCATTCATTATCAGGACCTAGGTTATTTGGAAGAAGTTATTACCCCATCTCAAAGCTTCACTAATACCCCTAGCGACAAATTTCTTCTGAATCTTCTTTGTAGTCAAGCTAAGCTAGAAAATGACAATCGAGGGATTAATGCCAAGCGTGGTATGAAAACCAAAGCTAGTATGGGTTGGTATCCACAACATGCACCCACAGGTTATAAAAATACCCCCAACTTAGAAAAAGGATTTAAAACTATTGAGAAAGATCCTGATAGATTTGACCTGGTTCAAAGAGTCTTCATCGAGATCCTTAAAGGACGAGAGCCACTTTCAGTTTATAGAGAAGCCAGAGATAAGTGGAAACTTACTAGTTCTAAAAACAATACTCTAGCCAGATCTACCTTTTACCACACTTTAAATAATCCCTTTTACTACGGTGAGTATGAGTGGCCTAAAAACTCAGGTAATTGGTTTAAAGGCAAACATGAACCTATGATTTCTATTAATGAGTTTGACCAAATCCAAAAAATGCTCGGAAATAAAGGCAGACCTATTTCTCACAGTCATGAGCATCAGTACACCGGCTTATTTCGCTGTGGGGCGTGCTCATACGGGATCACAGCTAGTAAGAAGCGAAAATACTATACTAAGACTCAAAGAATAGCTAATTACACTTATTACCATTGCTCTCAAAAGTGCAAAGGGAAATGTATTCAGCCTCCAATTAATGAGAAAAGTCTAGAAACTCAAGTGATCGAGCTATTAGGCAAAATTAGACCAGATAGCGACTTCATTAAATGGGCCAAAAAGTGGCTTTCTGTGGTCCATCAAGGTGAGTCAAGGCACAGAGAGACTGTTTTATCCTCCCAAAACAAATCTTTAGAGAATATTGAAAAGAAACTCAATCGCCTATTAGACCTCTATTTAAACGGTGGGGTCCAAGAAGAAAAATATCAGCATAAAAAATCTGAACTAGAAAAAGAAAAGAAGCTCACTGCTGAAAGACTCAATGATAATGACCACACTGTAGTTAATTGGAGAAAAAAGATTGAGTCATCCCTAGATTTTGCTCATGCTGCCCAACATAAGTTTAAACATGGGACCAAAGATGAAAAGCGTCAAATATTACTTAATCTTGGATCGAACCTTATCTTAAAAGATGGAAAAATACGGATAGATCTGTATGATCACTATCGATTACTTTCAGAATCAGACAATTGGGATGAAAAATTTAATGATTGGATAGAACCCCAAGAATACACTGATATACTGGCAAAAAGACCTGATTTGGTCCCTGCCAATCCAACTTGGCTCCCCGGGCTGGACTCGAACCAGCAACCTTGAAGTTACATGTAATCTTAATGTTTCCATTAAGCATGGACTATCTCATCACCATATTTAACAAATATTAAATTTAGGTGGTGGGCGCTCTAGGGTGTAATCACCTAGTCTCTGAACCTTCCTCTAAAATAAGAGGCTTGGCTGCGGATTGCCATATTTTGTTAAAAACAAAACTTAGGTTTCCCGTCAATTCACCCACTTTTCATCTCTGAATTTCTTCAGAGAGCTGCAATTTTCCAGCATGTATTTCTCTATGACAATTTGAACAAACCAATACACACTTTTCAAGTTCTTTCCTTGTTCTCTCCCAAGACCTAGTCATGCCACTCTGAGAGAGTCCAAATTCTTTTGTGTTTGGATCCCTATGATGAAAATCAAGAGCTGCCGAACAACGATCATATCCACAAAAACAGCATTTTCCACCTAAATAATCTAGAGCCATAAGACGAATTTTTTTTCTTCTCTTGGCTACTGCTTTTATAGTATATTCTCGTCTATCTGAATAAGTTCTTTTTTTAGACATAAATGAGACGCAAAATTAACCTGAATAATGTTACAGCTTCCTGCTCCGCCATTGAGCTACCGGGGATGTTAATGAACTTTGACATTCTAACAAGCTTAAGGCTAAAACACCAGTACCTCTGGTAGTTGAATCATGAATATTTTATATGAAAGGGGACATGATTCTCAAAACTTATTCTCCAAGAACCTAAGTTAGGTTTACCATCAGTTTCCGAAGTGTGAAGAGAAATTAACTTTATTTTTTCTTTTCGATGATCGAACTCTCGCCCTTTGTCTTTATCGAGTAGATTCATTAACTCACCCATCTTCTTTAATATTTTAGATGTAGTCTCATCTTTTCGCTCGTCTAAGTCATAGTTAATAGTTTGAGAATGGTGGGAATGATTTTTCATATACATGAATATTATTGCTATCTACGTATTTATACTAGCATCCAACCATTAAGAAAATATTAAGTTTTTATGTAAAACTAAAACTGATCTTTCTTCATCAAACAAAACTCTGACCAGTCATCTCCTGAGGGGTTTCTAACCCAAGTATCTTCAAGATAGTCGGCGCCATATCTACTAACGCACCACCCTCTTTAGTTAAGTTTTGATATTGATCAGAAATCAGAATAAAAGGCACCTGGTTGCAGCTATGAGCAGTCACCATTTCCTGGCTCTCAGTCAGCATTACCTCAGCATTACCATGATCAGCAGTAATCATTACCACATACCCATGCTCTAAGGCTGCTGGCACAATCTTAGCTAAAGCCTGGTCAATTACCTCGCAAGCTTTAATTGTGGCTGTAATATTACCGGTGTGACCTACCATGTCTGCATTACAAAGATTGGTAAAAATAACCTCATGAGAATCAGACTCGATATCTTCGACAATTTTTCGAGCAATATCTAGTGCTCGCATTTCCGGCTTAAGATCATGGGTTGGCACATCTGAATTAGAATCAAACATAAACCGATCTTCATTCTCAAACGGCGCCTCTTTTTTACAATTTAAGAAAAAGGTTAGATGAGCAAACTTTTCAGTCTCAGTAATTCGTAACTGACTCAACCCCGCATCAGAGATAACCTTACCCAAGCATTCTTTAACTCCTACTAAAGGATAGGCAATTTCTACCTGAAAATCAGGTTGATAAGTCGTCATGGTAGTAATAAATAAATTCTGTGGACCTTTACCTAAAAATAGCTGAGCGATTTGGCGGGGTCGATCATTCCTAAAATTAACCATAATCAAACCGTCGTTTTCAGCCACCACTTGAGCCTCATCACCAACCACCACTGGCTTGATAAACTCATCAGTGACTTCAACATCATAGCTGGCTTGAATAGCTGAACTAGCACTATTAAATTTCTCACCTTGTCCATTCATGTAGAGCTCAAAAGCTTGATCAGTTCGATCCATATTTTTATCTCTATCCATCGCATAGTATCTGCCAACCACCGTTACAATCTGACCCAATCCTATTTCAACCAAAGATGCGTCTAGTTTCTCTACAAAACTAACTCCACTAACTGGAGAAGTATCTCTGCCATCAGTCACAGCGTGAACATAAACTTTATTCAGGCCAGCTCTTTTAGCAGCTTCAACTACTGCCACCACGTGAGTCTGAAGTGAATGAACCCCACCATCACTAACCAATCCCCACACATGGAGAGCACTATCGCATTCTTTAACATGCTCAAAAGTTTTTAGAAATGCAGGATTTTGATAAAAAGATTCATCCTCAATAGCCTGATTTATTCTGACTAAATCTTGAGAAACTACTTTTCCAGCCCCAATAGCAAAATGATTTACTTCCGAAGTCCCCATTTGACCCTTGGGCAAACCAATCTCTTCACCAGAAGCATCTAGCTGAGTATGAGGATATTTTTCCAACAAACTATCGTAAAAAGGAGTTTTGGCTAATGAAATAGCATTCCCCGGATAATCTTTACCAATTCCCCAACCATCAAGAATAGCTAATAAAACCTTTGGCTTATCACTCTTCATATATGACTCCTTGAACTACTTTTTAAATGGGAACTTAGCCATTTGGGCCCTGTCGCCCAATTTAGCTTCAATTCTCATTAATTGATTGTATTTACTAACCCTATCACTACGAGATAAAGAACCTGTCTTAATTTGACCAGTCCCAGCTCCAACTACAAAATCAGCAATGAAAGCATCTTCTGTTTCTCCAGAACGATGTGAAACTACCGAGGTAACCCCATTTGCTGATGCCAACTTCATAGTCTCAATTGTTTCTGTAACCGTTCCAATTTGATTTAACTTAATCAGAATGGAATTAGCTGCCTTGAGATCGATTCCTTTTTGTAAAAATTTAGGATTAGTCACTAATAAGTCATCACCCATAATCTGGATTTTGTCACCCAACCGACTAGTCATCATCGCAAAACCAGCCCAGTCATCTTCAGCGTGGCCATCTTCAATTGAGACAATCGGGTATTTTTCTACCCACTCTTGGTAACGATCAACCAGCTCTTCACTAGTTAAAGTCTTGCCCTCAGTTTTAAGCTGATACTGGCCATCTTCATAAAACTCAGTCGCAGCTGGATCAAGAGCAATTCCAATTTCTTCACCTGGTTTATAACCAGCTTTTTCGATTGCCTTCATGATCATTTCTAATGGAGCCTCATTTGAACCTAGTGAAGGTGCATATCCACCCTCATCACCAACTGTAGTTTGATAACCGTCAACTTTTAATAGCTTGCCTAAAGTATGAAAAATCTCAGCTCCCCAGCGCACAGCCTCGGTCACATTTGGGGCACCAACTGGCATGATCATGAACTCTTGCATGTCAGAAGAACCCATAGCATGTTTACCGCCATTGAGAACATTCATCATTGGGATAGGTAAAGTGAATTTACTAGTATCGTGACCAAATAATTCGGCTACATACTCATAAGTTTCTTGACCTTTGGCCATCGCAGCTACTTTGACTGCTGCCATTGAGACCGACAAAATTGCATTAGCACCTAATTTGCTTTTGGTTTCCGTGCCATCGAGCTCCAACATTCTATTATCCAGCCCAGCTTGATCAGTCACATCCATGCCGATAACTACTGGAGAGATAGTCTCATTTACATTCTTAACTGCTTGTTGGACTCCCTTGCCACCATATCGCTCACCGCCATCGCGTAACTCCAGAGCTTCATTAGAACCAGTTGAAGCACCAGAAGGCACTGCTGCACTTGCTTTAAGGCCATTCTCTAAAACTATTTCTGTCTCCAGAGTAGGGTTGCCACGAGAATCTAAAATTTCCAAAGCAAATATACTAGCAATTTTCATAAATTACTCCAATAATAAGTATTGAACAATATAAAAAGTATACCCTAATCTAAGAAATCTTCCAGTTGTTTACGGCGACTGGGGTGTTTGAGTTTACGCAAGGCTTTAGCTTCAATTTGACGGATTCGTTCACGAGTCACTCCAAACTTACGACCTACTTCTTCCAAAGTCATCATCTTATTGTCATTCAAACCAAATCTCATCTTCAGCACTCGAGACTCACGATCAGAGAGAGCACCCAAAACCTCTTCCACATTCTCTTTGAGCATCTGCTCGGTGGTGACTTCATAAGGGGATTTTTGTTTGTCATCTTCAATGAAATCACCTAAGGTGCTGTCATCATCGCTATCACCTACAGGGGATTCTAAAGAGGTAGTATTCTGAGCAACTTTCAAAATTTCTCGAACCTTATCAGGATCGATTTCCATAATCTCACCAATTTCTTCTGGGGTAGGCTCTCGGCCCAACTCCTGCATCAAACGGCGTGAAGTACGCATCAGTTTATTGATCGTTTCCACCATATGAACTGGAATACGAATCGTACGAGCTTGATCAGCGATAGAACGAGTTATAGCCTGGCGAATCCACCAGGTAGCATAAGTAGAGAATTTGAAGCCTTTAGTCCAGTCAAACTTCTCAACAGCTCTAATCAAACCCTTATTACCTTCTTGAATTAAATCTAAGAAAGTCATTCCACGACCAATGTATTTCTTGGCAATTGAAACTACCAATCTTAAATTAGAATCAATCAACTTTTGTTTAGCAGCCGCATCTTCTTTTTCGACTCGCTGCGCCAAACGAATTTCTTCTTCTCTAGTTAATAAAGGAATTCGACCGATCTCCTTCAAATACATTCTGACTGGGTCAGAAGCATTAGATCCATCTAAAGATGATAGTTCTTGCAGCTCTCGAGTCAACTCAGTAGCAACGTCGTCGTCATCTGCTTGGCTAGTAGACTCAAAAATATCAACATTCTTACCTAGAACAGCTGTATAAAATTTATCCAGTTCCTCTACATACTCTTCTGGCTCAATAAAAGCATTTAAGACTTCGTCCTGGGTGATATACCCTCTAGACTTAGCTAGCTTAATTAATGCTTTAACATCATCCAAAATTGCTTGAGGAACTTTTATTGATTTGGTTTTTTTCTTGGCCATAAAGATGAGGTATTATATCCCTCTAAGTAGCATTGTATCAACCACCCTTTTAACAGCGGTCATATACGTCGCCATTCTACCAGAAACTTGCTCACTTTCCTTCATCAACCACATCTTTTCAAAAGCATCTTCCATGAGTGGTTGTAGCTTAGAAATAACTTCCTCTTCAGTCCAGTAGTAGCCCTGAAGATTTTGGGCCCACTCGAAGTAAGAGACAGTAACTCCACCTGCATTAGCCAGCACATCTGGAACCATGATTACACCATTATCAGCTAAAATCTGGTCAGCTTCTGGAGAAGTAGG
>JABGTR010000017.1 GCA_018646985.1 Minisyncoccota bacterium | reverse complement strand
TTAAAAGTATGAAACCATTACTTGGTTACCAAAGGTGTAACAAAATAGGAATTGGTTCTTTTAAACGGGGTGTGGCGCAGTTGGTAGCGCGCGCGGCTGGGGGCCGCGAGGTCGCAGGTTCAAGTCCTGTCACCCCGACAGTTTAGGATTTATTTCTAAATCATCTTATTAATGTTAGTATGTTTATATGTCATATGATGCTGATACTTATCAAGAAGTTGAAGAAGAAAAAGTAGATACTGAAATTACAAGGATTGGTCACATATATTCAGAACCCCCAGCATTAGATATTAAGTCATTAGTAGATGCGATTTATTCTTTGACAGAAGAGAAGGCGGAGGGGTTAAAACTTAAATGGAAAATTGTTTTATTGCCCGATGATCTTGTTACTCCCTTAACAGTGATGATTGAGGCAACAACTACTAGTGGAGAAAGATACCATGCTATGGTGGCTGGAGAGTATCTTTTAAAGAGTGGAGAGTCTTTTTCTGATAAAACAACTTTGGAAAAGAATGGTAAAGAGATAGGTTGTTTTAGTAATAAAACAAGATCTTGGCTTACTCCCGAGCAATATAAAGAAAGTAAGCCACATACGCCCAATGATCAGATGATGGAAAATTCAAAGTTCCTGGATGATTTTGGAAGCAACGGATTACAAGCAGATCTAAGAATAGTTCATACTACCTTTACTCTAAGTAGAGATGGCTCCAACTTAGAGGTTGTGGAAGGTCAGAGAATAATAATCTTAGATTTCATACCAGATAGCAGCCTTTATGATCCTAGTAAAGCCATCAAAAGATCTCGATCAGGGCTCAAAAGCTTAGCTATTTTGTTTGAAAAAATATCCCACGATGAAGAGTGGAAGAAAGCCAGCCTTATGATTGGTATAACTAATCCAATTATGGCTGCCGTCGCTTCTAGGTTAGGTTTTAATGTATTAGGTTTACAGGCAGAGAACAGCCGAGAAGAGCTAAGAAAAAAAGTTCCACAACATATTTCCAACTGGATGGTTTATGTAAATCCAGAAAAAGCTGAATCACTAGTTGCCAAGATTTTCATATCAAAATCTGTATAATCCCACTGTAGGAGGATCGACTGTCTTAATAGTTTAAGATTAGTCGCTTCTAGTCGACAAATTTATGTCTGTTTTTAAACGTCTTTATCACTTCATCTGGCAACGCAAATGGCCTTTCATTCTTGGCTCCATACCGATGGTGATCTCCATGATCCTCAACAATTTAGCCCCATTTTTCGTCAAATGGCTCACCATAGCAGTGCAAGATGGCTTAATGGACCATGCTTTCAGATTAGTCCTCATTTTTGGCCTCATTCTTTTTATCAGCAACCTACTGGAAAACATTGGCTACTATATAACTGACAAAAATATGGTTGGTGCTTCCAACGATATTTCCAAAGAAGTTTTAACTCATATCCACAACCTAGATTTTGCTTACCACACCAACAAAAGCTCTGGAAAATTAATCAGCTTGATGAAAAGAGGCGATGATGCCTTCTTTGCTTACTATGACATCATTAACCGCAAATTTTTAAATTTAGCGATTAGTTTTGCAGTCATGTTCTTTGCTTTTGCTCGTTTGCGCTTGGAATATTTACTTTTTGTTTTTTTACTGATCGCCATCACTGTTTTAGTGGCTTATTTTTTAATCAAAATTAATATCAAAAGACGCCAAGAATTTAATGATGCCGATGACAATGTCTCATCAGCTAGAGTCGATAACTTGGTTAATTTTGATACAGTCAAATATTTTGCCAATGAAAAATTTGAGCAGTCTCGTTTCTCTAAACTTCTCGCAATTTGGAATCAACGCCTGCAAGCTTATTTTTTTACTTTTCGTTACTTCGATGGCATTGTGGGTAATTTAATTAATTTTGCATTGGTCGGCATTATGTTTTTAGCAGTCAGAGATTTGCGGAACCAACAAATCGTTTTAGCAGATTTTCTACTAGTCACCACTTTTTCAATGACTCTATTACCCAAAATGATGCAGTTACTTTTTAGCTTACGCGAGCTGGCTAAGAAAAATACTGATATCAGTACCTATTTAGATTTACTTGATGAAAAAATCACTGTTCCAGATCCAATTCAGCCTAGAAAAATATTAGATCTTAAGGGAGAAATTTCTTTTAATAAAGTTGATTTTGCTTACGAAAACAAGCAATTAGTTTTGAAAGATTTCTCTCTTCAAATAGAGAGCGGCGAAGCTATAGCTTTAGTCGGTTTTTCAGGCGCTGGTAAAACCACTGTCGCTAAATTGATTATGCGTATGTATGACCCCACCAGTGGTCAAATTTTAATTGATGGCATCGCTATTAATAAACTACTCAAAGATGAGCTGCGCAAAATAGTCGGTGTAGTTCCACAAGACCCGTTGTTATTCAACAATACTGTTTATTTCAACATTGCCTACGCCAATCAAAAAGCCAGTAAAGAAGAAGTTTTGGCAGCAGCTAAAGCAGCTCAAGTGGATACTTTTATCAAAGATTTGCCCAATGGTTATAAAACTATAGTTGGGGAGCGCGGCATCAAACTATCTGGTGGCCAAAGACAACGCTTGGCCATTGCTAGAATGCTGCTCGAAAAACCTAAAATTATTATCATGGATGAAGCCACTAGCTCACTAGATAGTGCTTCAGAGCAAATCATTCAGCAAGCCTTTTGGGATTTAGTTAGAGATCAGCGAGATCCTCGCACTAGCATTATTATTGCTCACCGACTCTCCACCATCATGCAAGCTGATCGTATTGTCGTCATGAACGAAGGCCAAATTGCCGAAATTGGAACTCATGAAGAATTAATCCAAAAAGATGGCGGCATTTATCAGCAACTTTGGTCGCTACAGCGCAATGGATTTATTGGAGATGGAGAGAGCGATCTATAATATGTCACAGGTAAATATTCACCCCTCCTGGAATAATGTTTTAAAGGATGAGTTTGAGAAATCATATTTTACAGAACTAACTTCTTTTGTAAGAGATGAATATAAAAAAGGTGAAGTTTACCCACCCGGATCACAAATCTTTGCTGCCTTTGACCACTGTGCTTATGATGACGTCAAGGTAGTCATCCTCGGTCAAGATCCTTATCATGGTCTTAAACAAGCCAATGGACTTTGTTTCTCAGTCAGCAAAGAAGTTAGGATCCCACCCTCATTACAAAACATCTATAAAGAACTCCAAACTGATCTAGGTAAAGAAATACCTACTCACGGAGATCTCCAGCACTGGGCAGAGCAAGGAGTTTTAATGCTCAATGCCACTCTAACTGTCAGGAAAGGTCAGGCAGCATCTCATCAAGGTAAAGGTTGGGAAGAGTTTACAGATTCAGTCATCAAGCTTCTTTCTGAAGAAAAAACTGGTTTAGTTTTTTTACTCTGGGGTAATTACGCTAAGCGCAAAGGCGAAGTCATTGATCGTGAAAAACACCTCGTTCTAGAAGCCGCCCATCCTTCACCCCTGAGTGCCTATAACGGCTTCTTCGGCTGTCATCACTTCAGTCAAGCCAATCAGTATCTTTTACTGCAGGGTGAAGAAGAAATAAAATGGTAAAGTAGAACTATGTCTATCAAACAAAAACTCAGCTCCATGTACTCCCAACAACGCAAACTGACCGCAGCTGGTAATGCAGTTAAAGACCCACGGATAAAAAGAACTTTAGAGTTGAAACAAAAAATGATGGGGCGGAGAATTGGTAGATACCAAGCTGAAGAAAAATTTGATAAGAGTTGAGTGCTACAATAGCTCTAATGCCAAGCTCAGATCAGTTTCAATCCATCTATAGTCGTCTTAATTCCCAACAAAAAAAAGCTGTTGATACCACCGATGGTCCAGTCATGGTCGTCGCTGGCCCAGGAACTGGTAAAACTCAAGTCTTAGCCGCTCGAATTGCCAATATTTTACTCAAAACAGATACCAATCCTCGTTCTATTCTAGCTCTCACCTTTACTGAGTCTGGGGCTAAAGAAATGCGTCAGCGATTAGTTAAAATGATCGGCAAAACCGGCTACTATGTCCAGATCAACACTTTTCATGCTTTTTGTAGTCAAGTAATTAAACTTCACCCCGAATACTTTCCCATTGACCGAGCTAGTGAACCCCTGACTGACCTAGAGCGCTATGATATTTTCCAGAAAATAATCTCCGAAGCAGAAATTGAGGTTATCAAACCCCTCAATCGTCCCTACTTTTATATCACCGACATCATGTATGCCATCTCGAATCTAAAAAGAGAGGGTTTCCTACCAGCTGATTTCAAAAAAGTAGTAGCGGCAGAAGAGCAGCAACTAGAAGTAGAAAAAGATGAACTCAAAAAAACTGAGCTCGCTAAGCGACAACGTAATCTGGTTAAGTGGCAAGAGCTCACTCAAATCTATGATAGATATCAAAAACGTCTTCGTTCTAGTTTGCGATATGACTTTGATGACATGATTGCCTTAGTAGTAGAAGCTTTTGATCGACACGAATTACTACTCCGTGAATATCAGGAAAATATTCATTATTTTTTAGTCGATGAGTATCAGGACACCAACTCCGCTCAGAATAAAGTAGTCGATCATCTCGCTTCCTATTGGGGTGAGAAAGCTAATGTCTTTGTGGTTGGAGATCCCAATCAATCAATTTATCGCTTTCAGGGTGCATCAGTAGAGAATGTCTTAGGGTTTGTAGCTCGCTATCAGGCAGCTGAGGTGATTACTTTAAACATGGGCTATCGTTGCCCGCAGAATATATACAATGCGGCTGCGAAGCTAATTACTCAGAATCAGCTGACTGAAGTTAGCGGTCCTTTAGCCAAATTTTCTTTCACTGAGCCACTTAAAAGTCAGACTAAAGATAAAATTGACATCAATCTTTATCAAGCTCCTTCTCAAACACTCGAAACTATTTATATTGCTGAAGAAATTAAGAAGTTGGTGAAGCAGGGCGTAGCTTTGGAGAAAATTGCAGTTTTGTATCGTCATAATCGCGATGCTAATGAAATCCAGGAAACATTAGAGAAGTGGGGTTTAGCTTATGAAACTGATGGTGGAAATGATTTACTAGAAAATGAAGCTATTCGCCAATTACTAACTTTTTTTCAAGTCATCGATGATACTCGTGTTGCGCAGGAAGACGAGCGCTTATTTGAAGTCATGCGCTATGAGTGGTTGGGCTTAGATCAAGTCTTAGTAATGAGAGTTGGCCGGGCAGCTGGTAAAGCTAAATTAAGCATCTTTGAATTAATTGAACTTGGGTTTGAAGAGTTTAAGAAACATGATTTGGGAGATGCGGTCACGCCAACAGAGTTTGAGCAGCTAACTATTTTTATTAATCGATTGCGCGAGTGGGGTAGTTTAGACGCCACTGTGGTTTTCCCGGAGTGGTTCGAGCAAGTGATTAAGGATAGTCAATATTTAGAGTGGGTCCTTAACTCCGATTTGAAAACTGAGTTATTGATTCATCTGAATTCACTTTTTAGAGAAGTGAAAGCTTTATCGCAAAGTCAATCTGGTTTGAAACTAGCTGGATTTTTAGCGGCTATTGAAACCATGAAAGATCACGGTATCAAACTCAACGTCGAAGATTTGAACGTAAAGAAAAATGCAGTTCATTTATCTACAGTCCATAAAGCCAAAGGACTTGAGTGGGACTATGTTTTCTTACTCCATTGTTTAGATAAAAAATGGGGTAACAATCGAATCCGAGAGTTACTACCCCTACCAGAAGGTTTGCTGAAAAATAGTGACTTATCTGCCAAAGAGCAAAATGAGGATGAGCGCCGTTTATTTTATGTAGCACTGACTCGAGCCAGAAAACAAATTACCATCTCATCTCCAGAAACTATTATTACTGATAATCGGACTAAAGAAGTTATTGGGAGTATGTTTATTGAAGAGCTCAGGGATAGTGAATCAGAATTGAAGACCAATCTGAAAGACATCAAAGCTCCAGAGATTCTTAAAAACACCAATGACTATTTAGCTCGTCTTTTAGAGCCAGCAGTGACTAAGAAAATAAAAACTTCAGAAAAAGATTTCTATCAAGCTTTAGTGAAAGATTTTAAATTATCGGTGACAGCACTCAATACTTATTTGAGAAGCCCAGAAGAATTCGTTGAAAACGTCCTCCTACGGATTCCGCGAGCTAAGCCGGAGCCGATGGCTTTTGGGAGTGCAATTCATTTAGCTTTAGAAAAATTATTTAAAGTCATTCAAGATGAGAATAAAAAGCCACCTTTGGAAATAATCTTAGAAGAGTTTAAAGATTCACTCACAAAAGAGTTGATGACTTCACAAAATTTTAAGCGACGACTCCACTATGGGCAAGAAATTTTGGCCAAATACTATGAAGAGCTAGATGAGACTCAAGCTCAGCCTTTATTTATCGAGCGCTTCTTTGGCTTTGGTTGGAGTAAAACTATGTTGGGCGATATTCATATTACTGGTCGAATTGATCGAGTCGATTGGCTAGATAAAGAAAAAAGATTGGTTAAAGTAATTGATTATAAGACTGGTAAAGCCAAATCTGCTAATTATGTTGAAGGTAAAATAGTTTCGGCTAATTTATCAGAGCGAGAGCAGCAATTACCTGATAGTGTCAAAGGTCCCTACAAGCGGCAACTACTTTTTTATAAACTCCTGACTGATTTAGATGAGACATTTATTCCCACCGTTACTCAGGGTGAGTTTGATTTTGTTGAGCCAAATGCGAGTGACAAGCTAGTCAAAAGAACTTTTACCCTCACGGACGAAGATGTGAACGATCTTAAAGATCTAATTAAAGAAGTGATGAGTGAGATTAGAGAACTTAAATTTTTAGAGTTTTAATTTTTTAAAAACTAGGGGTGATGTAAAAAATATTACACTTCCAGTAAGCTTCATTTGTTTTAATGTTAAAAGTGCGGGGCCCGGCAGGCTTGCACGAGAGACCTGATAACTCTTTCTTTCGAGTTCAATTCTCGACGGGTCCACACTTTTAAGACTGATACTAGCCAATAGCAACTAGAATAGGTTAAGATAAACTTAAGTTATCAGGTCTCAGCAAGTGCAACTTGTTAAGATAGATAAAAACCGCTTCTTTAAAAAAGCGGTTTTTTATTTAAAAAATATCTATTTCCAGCTGGGAATTGCGTAATAAACTGCATCGACAAAGTTTTTGGGCATGGGGATAGCAGTCCACTGTGGGTACCAAACTGCAAAAACTATGGAAATTAGTAAGACAGTCACCAGGATAGTAATTTTATTCCACTCCGAGTCTTTTTTAACTTTCATTGACCAAATCTTTATCAGCCAATAGGCAATGATGATAGCCAATAATGGGACAGCAGGTGTGTAGTGATAATAAAACATGATTCGTGGTGAGAGCTGCCACGGTAGCCACAAGAAAAGATAGGTGATTAAAAGCCAATTCAAGTTTTTAACTTCTCGATTAGATTTTTTATGATTGAGTTTGCGAAAAATTAAGAAAAAAATTGTCATAACTACGGCTATCACTCCTACCCAATGGAAAGCTGGATTTCCAATCGAATAGATATTAGCAATTTGGTCATTGCTTGGATAATCTACATGAAACCAAACTGGTTTAATATTTAAAAACCATTGCCAAGGTTGAGACTGATAGCCATGGGTGGCGGTGAGATTAGTTTGATACCACCAAATTTGGTTGTGAAGCTTAGTGAAATGATTCCAGCCTTTGCCTTGCAAGAACATCTGCCCATAAGAGAGAATATAAACAGTAAAGGGAATTAGTCCTAAAGCTATCACCATCAGCAATCCTTGATTAATCAGCTCATTCCACTTTATTTTTTTAGTAAAAAATCTTTTTAGCCAATCAATAGTTTCTAGCAAGCAGATAACCATTACCGCCATAGTTCCAGACCATTTACTACTCATGGCTAAGCCGGCGAGTAGACCTGTCAAGAATAGTCTCTTATTTTGTGGATTTTTTTTATAACTAAGATAAGAAATAAAAGTCAGTAAAATAAAAAATGTAACATGAATATCATTCATAGCTATCCGAGATTGGACTAAAAGCAGACCATCTAGTGAAGCCAATCCTGCCGCTAACAAGCTAATTCGCTGATCATTGAAAAGCTTTTGGCTGAGTTTATAAATTGCCCAAATGACACCTACCCCAAACAAGGCCGAACTAATTCTCCAAGAAAAGCTACTGCTTCCCAGAATTTTAATAAAAAATCCCTGAGTGTACTTAGCTAGTGGTGGGTGCAGCCAATCAATGGCCGTGTTGGGTTCAATTGCGCCATGCCACCACTCAAAAGCACGGGGATCATTAGCAGCAATTAACTTAAAAGTAATCACATGATAAACTTCATCAAAAATATAACGATCAGGGACATGGAGGCGGTAGATACGAGCCACAAAACTAAAAAAAAGAATAAAAGCTAAAATTATGGGTCCGTTTTTGATTCGCATTAAAATTTAGCTCAGCACATAAATTATGATCATGACTGAGATTCCAAATAGAAAAACTGTGGTCAGTAGTGGCTTATCTCCTAGTAAAACTTTTTCTGGAGACTCACCTTGGTTATTTTCATAAACTAAATGTAGATATCTCATGATGCCGTAGATAGCAAAAGGAACTGTTAGCATAAGTAGTTTTTGAGATTGAAGAGTGCGGGGTAAAATTCCATAAAAAGTGGCAAATTTATCATCGGGTCTGACGGCCTCATCTTGAAAAGCAAATAGCGCATAAGAGAGCCAGGTAGCATTAGCAAACATGCCAGTGTACTGATCTAGTAAGCGCTGACTATATTTTTTCAAAATAGATCTAGTTTCACCTAAGTCTTTATTACTCTGATTAGATCCAGCCAGTAAAGTTCGCTCACTTTGACGTTTACCAACGGCTAAGAACAAAGAAGCAGAGATAACTGTTAGTAAAAACCAGACACTCATATGAAGATTAACCACCACTGCTCCAGCATAGATTCTGATTAGAAATCCGGTCGCAATTGAAGCTACGTCTAAAATGGGAATATGTTTGAGCTTGGTCGCATAAGTAATTTGGAGTAAGAAGTAGGCTACAACCATGAGTCTAAAAAAAGGTGCAAACCAAAATGAAGCGATGAGAGAGAAACTAAGCCCTATGATTGCTGCAAGCCGAGCGATGGGGATGGGTAGTTTGTCTGAAGCGATTGGTCTTTTCTTTTTAAAAGGGTGCTTGCGGTCGGCTTCATAATCAATAATATCGTTAATGATGTAGATGCTAGAAGTTAAAGCTGAAAAAACTATGGCTGATAGAGTAACGGTCACGAAGTAAGGTAAAGCATCACTGGGGTTATAAAAGAAAAATCCAGAAAATATTAAGGCTGCGAAAAGAGCTATATTCTTTATCCATTGCCGAGGTCGAGCTGATTTAAGAATTAGAAATAGAATATTATTTGATAGGTTCATTTTACTTTTTTAGTTTGTTGGAGTTTGGCCCAGATCAAAAATCCAAAAACCAAACTCATGACTACTGCTAATGTCACTATCTTACCCCATGTTTGAAGTCGAAGCGAGAGTAAGCCTAGTCCTAAACTAGAGGCCCAGTAAAAAACAGCAATTCTTCTTCTACCCCAACCCAACACATCTAAGAGTTTATGGTGAAGGTGACCTCTATCACCCCAAAAAGGAGATTTTCCAGCTAAGATTCTTCTAGCAATGGTAAAAATAGCATCAGCAGTTGGTATAGCTAGTACCATGAGAGCAGTTGCCACTTTTGCACCAGAGAGAATTGCTAAAATGCTTAAAAAATAACCTCCTAGCGATCCCGCTCCATAACCAGGCATAATTTTTTGAGGGTACCAATTCCAAAATAGTAATCCCAGGTAGGCTCCAGCCACTATAAAGCTAAGATGAGAGGTGTTGAATTGAGTAGGATCATCGATAAATTGATACGAAAGGAAGCCGATCATTAACGCTGCCACACTTACAAATCCAGGTAGTTGTCCATCGACTCCCTTTGACCAGTTAACAATGTTCATGTTCCAAACAATAAATAGCAAGGCAAAAAGATCGGCTAGTATCCAGATGGTGCGAGTTTTTCCGAAAAGAAAAATCGGAATTTGTGGTTGATTAAGGTGAATGACTTCGGTTGAGAAAGGATTGGTGACGTAGGCAATGCCGATTCCTGATCCCACCACGATCAAAGCCGCCGCCGTATTGATCCCCAATCGGAGTAGTGGGTGAATGTCAAAAATATCATCTAAGACCCCACCTATGACTAGGAGAAATCCTCCCAGAAGAATTCCAATTAAGTATTTATCTATCTGTAAAAAAACTAGCGCAGTGATCAAGATACCGGCGTAGATTACTAGACCTCCACCTCTAGGAACAGATTTGGAATGAGTTTTTTTGGCATGTTTTAGTTTTTGAGGATCATCAACCCAGTTTTTTGATCTGTAAAATTTGATTACAGCTGGAGTAATTAAAAAGCTAATTGCAAAAGCGATAATAAAAGGCCACATAAAAACTAAGTAATAATTATTAAAATTCTAAATAAGGCTAGTCCAAACATGAATTGAACTCCGACTGTAGTCCAAGCAAATAATTTCATCAAGAGTTGATCTGATTGTCCAATTAATTTGATGATCAGTAGATGAGTTAAGCTAATGGCGAGTGACAATGCTGGTAGTAAGAATAACCAATTTTTAGAAGTTAAGTGTTGTGACTGTCTGGCTAATGAATAGAAGAGAGGTACTTGTGGTTGAATTCGGAAGAAAAAGATCAATGTTATTAGTAACATTGAGGTAGTAAGGAGGAAAGATACTAGAAATATTTTTTTTAAATACTTTGGTATTTTTGAGTATGAGTTCATAGCGTGCCTAAAGAAACTAGCTCTGGCAGGCGTTTCCACAAACTAAAGTTAGTAAAGTTTGAGTTAAGCACATAGTATCTTTGCAAATATTCATTCAATCCCGGAAGTTCCTCATGCTCATTATCCATCACCACGATAAACAGGGGTTTTTTAGCAACTACACTCGCCATTGTTTCATCGTAGACTTTCAAGTCTTTGATATGAAATGAAACTGTAAATTTTCCAGTTGGATTGGTTTCAGTTAATGCATAAAGCATGGGGTTAGTTCCCCAAATAAATATTTCATTTACCCCAGAAGGGTTGATAATTTCAGCTGCATCGTAATTGTCTTCCATGAAGTAATTGAAAGATTGACGATACTCTTGTTTAGTCATTCTTCCTGAGACTAGTTGAAAGAATCTTTGATAATAGGAAGCTAGGGGATAGGCTCCAAAATTAAGCAGCTTTAGTGCTCCCACGGCAAGGACTATTAAAACTAAACTCATTGAAATGGTGGGTATATTTTTTTGAAGGTTTTTTTTCTTAAATCTAGCAATAATAATCAGATTTCCCAACAGTAGAGATAGAGCTGGCACGAGTTGTTGGAAGTAATGAGGATATGGTCTGTTTGAAAGCAACGCTCCAACTAAAGATAGAATAAACCAGCCAAATATAAACTGATCCTTTGGTTTAAACCTTTTTGGTTTCAAAGTTAAAGCTAGATAAACCAAGGCAGCAATGGCTATTTTTCCGGGTAGGGTGAAGAGTTGTTCTAGAATTTTATTTTGGAATGGCAAGCTCCAATTAGCTGCGTAATGGAAGTTATAGAGCAGTCCAAATTGCAGATAATCTTGACCAGAGCCAACGGCAGTAAAATAAATTATTGATCCTAGGATAGGGGTGACCATTCCTAAGACGAGCCAGAAAAGATGATAGCTGGTTTTCTTTAGCAATTGAAACCACTGCAATCTGGATTTTGAGTTAAAGAGTAGGTCTATCTGGTTGGTTAGCATGAACCAAAATGCCGCCAACCAAGCTACAACATCAAATAATCCAGGTATCTTAGTTAATATTGCTAATCCAAATAGTACTCCCACTATGTATAGTTTAAATCTATTTTGGACACCTGAGAATTCTTTTTTTTGATTGAAGAAGTATTCAAGGACTTTGGTTTTGAGCATGATCCAAGCTCCGACTAAAACAAAGCCCATTACAAATAGCTCGCCATTGGGAATATTACCTTCCAGCCAGGGGACTGAGGTTAAAAAGACAAAAATAAAAGTTGAGATAGCTGTGGGTAACTTCTTTTTCAATAATTTAAGAGCAACTCCATAAAAAGCAATGGTGCTAGTCATCATCCAGACTAGTGTTAGCAATCTAAAACTAAGTTGGTTTGGTACAGCTGCCAAGAAATAAATGATTGGTGTTTTATGGTCAACTATATCTGTGTAAAGTTTTTCACCATTTCGAATTGCATTGCCAATTGTTAAGTAGATACCTTCATCTCCATACCAATACGGTTCAAAAAAATTTGGTATTCGCAGGGCTAGTAATAAGACTAGGGCGAGTAGGAGGATTAGGTGAGAATGAAGCCAACGATCAAATTTTTTTGCTAGGTGAAGCATGAGTCTATTATGCAGCAAATTTCAAATTGAAGCTAGACCTTTTCTGTGACTTTATACTCGATGTATTTACCAAACATAAGTCTAGTGTGGGCATCAATTCCTGGTAGTGCCGAGAAAAAGAAGCCAGCAATGGGAAGAAGTAAGAACTCCAATGGTTGACCAATGTAAGAAAATATATTTCGTTTTTTAGGGTGAGGTGGTCTATTAATCGCATCAATCACAAAAATAACTACCATCGAGACTAATGAAAGAGTTAATAAAAATGAAGTTACCTGGGGAAGAGTTTTGCCCAACATGGTTCGGTTGAACTGCTCGTTGAGTAGAGGCGGTAAGATAGCTGAGACAGTGACAGCAAACCAATTGACTGGCCACAAGAAATGATCTTCAATAACCTTTAGAACTCGAATAGTTTTATCCCAAAAAGGGACTCCTTCTGTCAAAACATATTGGCGAATAATGTAGGCATCATCGCTAGTGCCCCAAGCCCAGCGCTTAAGTTGCTCATACTGGTTTTTAAAGGTGTCTATAGTGGTCTTTGATTCAGCTGCGTCTTGGTGGATGGGTAAGAATATTGGCTCAACCTCAAAATCTCCTTTTTTAGCAAAGTAAGATTTAAAGAAGAGGCGATAATCTTCAGGGATCACATCTGTATCCCAGTAGCCAATTTCATGAACATGTTTGAGAGAGGTGGAGTAGGTAGAAAAATTAACCAATCGATCTTTTCGCATCAAGATATACATTTGAGTGACTGAAAAAATTGAAGCCATAACTCTAATAGCAGCTGGCACTCGCCAAATATTATTATAAAAAACGATGCTTCCCTGCCAGATTTTATTGTGCGGCTTAGCTGAACTTAAAAACTCATAGGTTAGGTTTGCAAAGTAGTGGCGATGCATGACAGCATCGGCATCTTCACTGGTAATAGTAATGTTTTCAATTGGGACGTGGTGTTTATTAACTAGTTGCTTCTTAGCTTCTTTAGCACCCCAGCAGGTGTTGGCTGATTTTCCTTTGACTTCACCTTCAATGTCAGGGTGGAAAGTGACCCAGATATGACCAAATTTGTTTCCAAATTCTTGTTGTAATTTTTGTGCTTTTTCTCTTGCTGGTTTGCCTTCTCTATTTTCAAAAGAGAGCATGATATGAAGATTTTTGGTAGAAAAAGATTGCTTTGATAGTCCCTCTAAAGTACGACGTAAAATATAGATTGGCTCTTCGTAGGTAGGAATAATAATAATATGGTGGATGGTTTTCCATTTTTTAGGAAATTGTCGCTTAAGATCTGATATCCAGTCGAATTGTTTGGTGGCTTTGATCTTAAAATGAGCCATGATCGAGAGAATAGCCAC
>JABGTR010000030.1 GCA_018646985.1 Minisyncoccota bacterium | reverse complement strand
TACTCGACCCAAAGTATTGATATGTCAAGCTAAATTAAGACTAATAACTCTTTTTTATACCTGTTAAAAGTAAGTGATTTCAGCTATACTGATTCATACTATGTACAACTGGAATACAGACACTACTCGACTTAAAAAAAATACGCCCAAGTACGATGTGTTTGTATTAGAACAAAAAATAAATTTTGGCTTGAATAATACCAAGCTCTCCCTAAAGAAGCTAAAAAAATATTTACATAAACTAGATATTGACCCCGCTAAAAGAGATTATTTACAAAATATCGTATGAACTCAATATTAACAAAGCAACAACAGCTTGCTTTAAAACTGATCGCAGACACAGACCTAGCACAACACTTTTATTTTGGTGGTGGTACGGTTTTATCACATTATTACTTGCAACATCGCTACTCAGAGGATCTTGATTTTTTTAGTCAAGAAGAATTTGATCCTCAGAGCATTACTATCTCAATAAAAAGCTTACAAGATAAACTGAAATTTAAATCATTTGACTATCAAAATAGTTTTAATCGCAACTTATATTTTCTTCTTTTTAAAAATAATTATGTACTCAAATTAGAATTCACGTACTATCCATTTCAACAAATAGAAAAACCAAAAAAAATTGATGGGTTGTTAGTAGATAGTGTCATTGATATTGCAACTAATAAACTGTTTACAATTGCCCAAAAACCACGAGGTCGAGATTACTTTGATCTTTACATGATTATACAAAAGTATGGTTTCAAGATAGAAGATTTGCGAATGAAAGCAAAGTTAAAATTTGATTGGCATGTTGATCCACTTCAGCTAGCAAGCAAATTATTTGAAGTAGATACTCACTTGGATGACCCTATTATTGTTGGTAAATTTGACAAGAGCAGTGTAATTAATTTCTTTCATAAAGAAGCTAAAAAATTGAAAGGCGAAATATTGGAGTAGTTGTTGAAAAGATTTCTAACAACTTCCCATACCCAACCCAAAAAAAATATGATGGAAAATAAATCACAAAAAAAAATTGAGGCAGAGAGAAAAGCTAAAGAAGAGGAGGAAGCTAAGAAAGCTGCAGCCATTGCCCGACAAAACCTAGCTGAGGCACTAGCTGAGACCAATGGTTCTGAATAAAAATTTAGATTGACCTAGTATGTTATACTAAAAGTCTAGAAATGTCTAAAGATGAATTTTTTGAAAATGATCCTAGTTTAGAACAAACTAAAATAATGACTAGAAGAGTCTTACTAGCAATCTTATTTTTTACATTAACTGGAATTGGTATCTGCCAACTATCAAATTTTTTACAATAAAACTTAACTTTATCTAGTTGCTTCTCGATACGTACTGACTATTTTCTGTATCTACAATCAATATGTCACCTGTTTTAATAAACAAAGGTGCTGGAACTATCAAGCCTGTCTCCATTACCACATCTCTTTTAGCAGCCTTAGACCGATTGCCTGCCGTAGCCTCTGGCGCATCAGTTACTTTAAGTTTTACTTTAGGAGGTAAAGCCACTCCCACTGCCTTTTCTTCAAAAATCTGCACATAAACCTTAATCTCAGTATTTAACATATTTTCTTTACCATCCAGCAGAGTGATTGGCACGGATGATTGTTCGTAATTGCGTGGATTCATAAACACCACCTCATCACCATCCATGTACAAAAACTGCATCTCAATACTTGAAATATCTAGCTCTTCAATACTGTCACCAGTTTTAAAAGTCACACTCTGGGAGCTACGACCGTCTAAACTCTTGATCTTAGCCTTCATATGAGCACTACCCCTACCATGAAAAGAAAACTCCGTATCGACCACTAGAAAAGGTTGCCCTTTATGACGAATGTAATTACCTTTTCTAATATTGCCTGCCTTCATGGGAACTCCCTCTAAAATCCTTGTAATTTAAGCATTATATACCCATAGTAAAGAGCTAAGATTAAAAAAGATTCCTTACGCTCTAATTTTTTTCTACTCAATAAAAATAGAATGATGATTATTGAAGTCACCATCAAAAATGGTAAGTCAAAGGTGGTGATATTGTGCGGCACTTTCCAACCACCAATGGCAGCACTCAACCCCAAAGCTAGAAGAATGTCAATAATATTGCTGCCAATTAGATTTCCAACTGACAATCCGCTTGATCCTTTTAAGATAGCATTGATGGAGACTACTAATTCTGGCAAACTAGTGCCCACTCCGATCATGATAATACCCACTAGAACCTGACTAATATTAAGCATCTCAGCAATCACTAATCCTTCAGAAATAACTAGATGAGAAGTAGCTGCAATTACCACTAAACCAATTGCTAACTCAACAAAAAAGTACCACATTGGATATCGATCTCTTTCAAAAATCCTTTTTTTCTTTTTATGCTTTTTAGCTAACTTGGACATTTTGCGTTCATTGCTTCCCAAGATCACTAAATACAACACAAAGCCAATCAATAAAAACACCCCATCAGTGGGAGATAAAAAACCGTCCTGAGCAAAAAGTAAAAAAGCCAGTGCGCTCGCGATCATAATTGAGCCATTGGCGATAATCTCTTTCTTATTGATTTCTAAAACTTTTAACACCCCAGCTACACCTAGAACTAAAGCAATTTGACCCATGGTGGAACCAATAATGTTTCCAATTACCAAGCCAGCCGTTTCTACACCAGCTTTTTGTTCAATTGCTCCAGTAACTGACACAATTACT
>JABGTR010000033.1 GCA_018646985.1 Minisyncoccota bacterium | reverse complement strand
TTGAAATAATTTCCACTCATTTATTGTATTATTAATGTACCTGAGTAAAATAAGGAAATTTTTATGAGTGAAAAATCAGAAGTTACTACTAAAAAAAATAAATCAAAAAAACCAGTTTTCAAATGGCTATTAATTGGCTTAGGAGTTGTGGCTGTTTTTGTTGGCCTTAATTATTTTAAGGCTCAAAAACTACGCAATGAGCGGATGGCTGCCGTAGAAGAACAGCGTCAAGTTTTAATTGAGGGCTGGGAAGCTCAAGGATTATCTGATGAAGAGATTAAAGAAAAACTAGACTCTCTTCGTCCATCAGGAGTCCCTGGAGAAGAACGTCCTGGGGGTGGATCTGGAATAGGATTAATGAAAGTTATGAGTGGAGGTAGAAAGCCAGGAAGTCATTTAAAATGAAAACAAATTTTAAAATTTTAAAAAAGAAAATTATTTATGTCTGGGAGTGGTTCATAGCTTTAACCACAACTAAGAAGATACTGCTTGTTGGCATGATTGGCTTAGCACTATTTTTATTGCGACCCAAAGCTGATGAAAGCGCGGTTTCATATCAGACTCAGGGTGCAGCTACTGGCGAAGTATCTCAAGTAGTTTCTGAAACAGGCGAGATTATGAGTTCTGGAAAAACAGATGTTGCCTCTACTATCACAGGCATTGTGACCGAGGTTTATACAGAGAATGGTGATGAGGTAAAAAAAGGCACTCCTTTATTTAAAGTCGAGAGTAGCGCCACTGCAGAAGAGCGATCTAAAGCATACGCTAGCTATCTATCTTCTAAAAATAGTCTCAATTCTGCAGAGAGTAGTAAGAAAACCTATGAATCTGATATGTGGCAAGCTCATGAAGTTTTCGAAGCAGATTCTTTAGATACAGAGTTGTCAGTCGATGATCCAATTTTTATTCAGACCGAACGTGATTGGCAGGCAGCTGAAAAAAAATATCTTGATCAAGACGAAGTTATTTCTCAAGCTCAGGCTGCTATTAATAGCGCCTGGTTTACTTATCAAGCCACCATCGATGGAGTGGTTAAAGCCCCCATTGGAGGTGTGGTTGCAAATATGAGCGTTGCTGCTGGGCAGAAAGTGAGTGCAACAGACACCACTTTAGTAATAAGCTCAAATGCAGAGACTTGGATTAAATTAGCTGTTAGTGAGTCTGATGTAACTACTATTGAGCCAGGTCAGTCAGCTGAGGTGGCAGTTGATGCTATTAAAAATAGCTCTTATGAAGCAGTAATCAAAAGAGTAGATGAGTTTGGGACTGAAAGTTCTGGGGTGGTGACTTACAACATTTATTTAGTATTGTTAGTCTCATCTCCAGAAGTTAAGCCTAGTATGACTGTGCAGGTTGATATTACTACTCAAAACAAGAGTGAGGCTTTGATTGTACCTAATGCGGCAGTCAAGCCTTATCAGGGAAGTAAAGCGGTTCAGATTCTAAGTCAAAAAAATGGGCAGCCAATCTACGTTCCAGTTGAGATAGGGATCGAAGGAGACTCATATACTGAAATTATCAGTGGTCTCAAGGATGGCCAGCAGGTGATCATTGGTCAAGATACTGGTGATACTCAAAAACAAAGTGGGACGGGCATTTTCCCTGTTCCTGGTGGCGGTGGCGGTAAATAAGGATAGGTTATGTTGTCGCAAAAGCAATTAATTGATTTTAAAAATATTACCAAAACTTACGTCACTGGACCGGTTAAATATCAGGCTCTTAAAGGGGTTAGTTTTTCTATCAACAAAGGTGAGTTTGTGAGTATCATGGGTCCATCTGGAAGTGGTAAATCAACAGTGATGAATATCATGGGAGCCTTAGATACTTCTACAACTGGAGAGTATCTTCTTAAAAATAAAAATATCAGTAACTATGACAATGATGAGTTAGCTGAAATAAGAAATCAAGAGATTGGTTTTGTTTTTCAATCTTTTAATCTTTTGCCTCGGACTACGGTGATGGAGAATGTTAAACGACCGATGATGTATGCTCATTTTGACAAAAACAAGCGTGATGAGAGAGCTTTAGAGAAATTACGATTAGTTGGTTTGGAAGATAAAGTTGGTAATTTATCCAATCATCTTTCTGGCGGCCAGATTCAGCGTGTAGCTATTGCTAGATCATTAGTAATGAATCCTAGTATTATTTTGGCTGATGAGCCGACTGGAAACCTAGATAGTAAAACTGCTGCAGAAATTATGGGGACTTTGGTAGAGCTGAACCAGCAAGGGGTAACAGTAATTGTTATTACTCATGAAGAAGAGATTGCAGGATTTAGTAAAAGAGTAATTAAGCTAAAAGATGGTTTAATATCAAGCGATAAAAAAGTAAGAAGAAAATAATTATGGAAGTTGATGAACTATTTTTACTAGCTTTTCAGGCTCTCAGAAGAAATGTGGGGCGGACTCTATTGACTATGTTGGGGATTATTATTGGAATTGCCTCAGTAATTACTATTATGTCTTTGGGGGCTGGTTCTACAGAGTCAATCGTAGGAGAAATTTCTGCTTTTGGAGCAAATGTGCTGACAGTTTCTCCAGGAAAGTCACGTCGTGGCCCGGGTGGAAGTAGTAATACTGTAGTTACATTAGTGAGTGAAGATGCTGAAAAAATTGAAGATCTAGCTAATGTTGAAAAGATTAGCCGGACAATCAATGGAAATAAAACTATTGTGGCAAATAGTGAGTCTACTAACTCTCAGATTAGTGGCGTGGATGCAGCTTATGAATCAATTAACTCAGTTGAGTTCACAACTGGTGGTTTTTTTGATGAGGGTGACGTTTTAAGCGCAGCTAAAGATGTTGTTCTAGGAGATGAGGTCATTGAAGATTTGTTTGGTGAGGATTCAGCTCAATATGTAATTGGAGAGACTGTCCGGATTGATGGCCGAGTATTTCAGATTGTAGGAGTGATGACAGATAGCGGTGACGCTTTAGTTCCGATCACCACAGCTCAAAACATTTTGTTTGGTCAAAATCATCTAGGTAGTATTAGTGTTTATGTAACTGATAGTGAATTAATTGATGCTGTTTCTGCCGATATTGAAGAGCTCTTGTTGATAGAGCATGACATTGAAGACCCAGAATTAGCTGATTTTAACGTGAGTAATTCTCAATCATTTGTCGACACAATTAGTAGTGTGACTGGTACTCTCACCACTCTTTTATCTGGTATTGCTGCGATTTCGTTAGTAGTGGGTGGGATTGGAATAATGAACATTATGCTAGTGACAGTGACTGAAAGAACCAAAGAAATTGGCTTGCTTAAAGCTATTGGAGCTAAAGATCAGAATATTTTAGCTCAGTTTTTGATTGAAGCAGTGGTATTAACAATCAGTGGTGGGGTAATCGGAATTTTACTGGGTGCTGGAATAGCGTTTATAGCTTCTCAGGCGATGAGTATTCCTTTCGTAATTGAAAATAGCTCAATACTTTTGTCATTTGGAGTGTCAGTGGGAGTAGGAATAGTTTTTGGTTATTATCCAGCTTCACAGGCAGCTAAACTAAATCCAATTGATGCACTGAGGTATGAGTAAGAGTATTTAAACATCTGATATAGTATATTAATATGAATATTCCTAAATTTATTGTTGGAATTTTGTTTATTATCCCCTAGTTATAAGGTATGAAAAAGTGGAAATCATTACCTCTATTTGCCACCATCACTATAGCTGCAACTGTAGTTTCTTTTTATTTTCTTAAACCAAAAAATTGCAATGATTGCAACTTAGTTGTTTTTGATGCTGATATTTTTAGAGCTGATGGGCTTGATTGTGAGAGTCATCCAGAAGTTACCCCCAATCTTTGCGAAATTGAAGATAATTTTTTAAAATTTAATAATCATCATTCTCACACAGATTTAACCAAGCCAGGGATATCTTCGTTTTTAACCTCAAGTTATCCCAGTACTCATGGGGTTTGGAATGAATTCTTTTTATTGAGTGAAGAACAACCCAACCTGGTTAATATTTTAAAAGAGAATGGTTATCACACTATAGTTTCTGGAGAATTTAACAATTCTCAAGTAACCTCTGATATTTATGATGGGGCATTGGGCGACGAAGCTTACGAATATGAATCAGATATAACTGATCTAATCACAATCAAACCGACTTTTATATTTATTTATAATGGAGATCTTCATTATCCATATCTATCCAACGATTCAGATACTTTTATTACTCATCCTAAAAAACCAACAAACTTTCCTAACAACACGAGGGAGTTTGGTGGGAGTGCAGATAAAGTTCTTGCTCAAAAATACTCAGATGTTTTTGAAAACTCAGCAATTAAAGAGTTTATTAAAAATCAGGATGGTTCAACCGAGGGGGTGTATGAATATTTTTCATACTTATGTTGGAGCGCTGATATTGAGGATAAAATAGTTAATGTTAATGCTTGTTGGCAAATAGTTGAAAAAACCTTTGAACAGTATATTGATATAAATAACCCAGATCACATTGAGTTTGCTAAGTATTTATATCAAGAAAGAATTAAAGAAGTAGATAAAATAATTGCTCAATTAATAAATGGTTTAAAATCTGATGGTTTGTGGGATAAAACTGTTTTTGCAATTAGATCAGATCATGGAGAAGAGTTCATGGAGCATGGAAAGTTAGATCATTCTAATGATCTCTATGAAGAGTTAGTGAGAGTTCCTTTTTGGATTCATGTTCCTGGCCAGAATGGAGGAACTATCAATAATCTTACTCAGACCATAGACGAAGCACCTACTCTATTAAATATACTGGGTATAGAGCCGCATCCACTTATGATCGGGAGAGATTTGCTTGATCCAAGTATTTATGAAAGCCAAGTTGACTTTGCTATTGCTCAGAAATTGCTCAATCCAGTATTCAGTATTAGAGATGGTGATTATAAATTAATTTCCAAAGATAATATCGAGTATGAGTTATATGATTTAAAAGATGACTCTGGTGAAGAAAATAATATTGTAGAAGAGAATCTGAAAATTAAAGAAAAGTTGCTTTCTAAATATCATAGTATAATTAATCAACAACCTCGCTTTGAGCCCTCCAATGAGTTCTTTGAAAGACTAACTGATGAACAAAAAAATAACTTATATGAAAATAGTTATTTTTAGTTAGCTATATCTTTTATAGCATCATGGTGATAATCAAAAAATCTAGATCTCAATCACAGTCCCACCCATTTTTTTAATAAAATATGTGTCATGTGAGATGTAAAGTATAGCTCCCTGAAAATCTACAAGTGCATTTTCAAGTTCCTCAATAGATGGTAAATCTAAGTGATTGGTGGGCTCATCTAGAATCAATAAGTTTGGGTTATCAATTAGCATCTTTATTACTTGAAATCTAGCTTTTTGGCCTCCTGATAAATTCATAATCTTTTGTCTGGCATCAGTTACTGGATTAAATAGGTATTGAGCGAGGAGACTCTTTATTTTTTGTTCGGTGATGATGATGTTTTTTTCTTGGTAACTAACTCTAATGGCTTCTGAGAGTGGTAAAGACAAATAAGTTGGGTCAATTTCTTGTTGATATTCACCGATTCGAACATAATGTGAAAGTTTTATCTCACCTTCAAAAGTATTTGCTACAGGTTTTTCATTTTTTGATAATGAAAGTATGGTTTTAACTAATGTGCTTTTACCGGCTCCATTTTTCCCTTTAATGAAAACTCGATCATCATTTTTAAGAGAAATATTAAGATCTTTAAAAATGGGCTCATCATAGCCAAGCGATAAATTTCTTACTGTTAGCTGTTCAATCCCACGCTCGTTTTGAGTAGCAATATTAATTTTAATATTTGTTTCTTTAAATTTATCATAAGAATCTACTACTTTTCTATCAAGTTTTTCAACTGAGTTTTGGTCAATCCAAAAAGAAGGTTTGACTGTTTCCTTCTTGAGCTTCTCATAGTCTCGTAACCAGTGATCATACTTAATTTTCCAGGCTTTGCTTTTAGCACGCATCCTTAGACCCCAAG
>JABGTR010000011.1 GCA_018646985.1 Minisyncoccota bacterium | reverse complement strand
TTCATTCGCAATTTAATCACACCTTATTTCAACCCTTTATCTGGCTTTGGCTTACAACTCAAATATTTACAATTGAAACAACTAGAATCGAAACTTAGCAGTGATTTCTTTTTCAGAAGTATTCCCACCTCGATCCTGAACTCTAAACTTGATCTTGTTTTCTCCCTCTTCCAACTTAAAACTCATTGAAAAACTACCATCTGCTCTGGCATAGACTAAGCGATCATTAATGAAGACCTTAGCTTGAGGTTCAGTTGTACCCTTAATAGTAGTAATTTGGTTTTTTCGCAAATCAATATTGGCCCCATCTTCAGGACTCCCTATCTCTATCTCTGGAGCTAAGGTGTCTAGCTCGACGCTATATTCTCTAGTTTTAACAGACTCGTTACCAGCTTCATCAACGCTAAACACTGCTAGCGCATTCTCTCCCTCTGTTAATAAAACTGAAAACTCAAATTCGCCTTGATCATCAATCTCAACATCTTCCAGTCTCTCCCCATTAACTACCAATACTACCTGGCTGCCAGCTTCTCCAACGCCAGAAATCGGCAATGAAGCACTGTTGGTAGCTGAAACAGGAGCAGCTAGAATTGGAGCTTGGGGTGGAACTTGATCTCGAAGCTCATTTACTTCGTCTGTACCATTAAAAAAACTATCAGCTAACCTGATGAACTGAGGCATGATAAAGAAAAGAAAAACAGCTAATAAAGAAATAGCCGCAACAATTATTAGCACCGTTTGATGAACCATTTTCTTTTGTTGTTTTTTAGAAAGCCTTGATCTAGCCATAATATTTAAAAATAATTTTTACTGAGCCTGCGGTCGGAGTCGAACCGACGACCTATGGTTTACGATACCATTGCTCTACCAACTGAGCTACACAGGCGTTTCCTGCACAGAATAAGTAATGAGCGGCGAACGGGGTTTGAACCCGCGACCTTCTACTTGGGAAGCAGATGCTCTACCAACTGAGCTATCACCGCTAGCCAGCTCATTGTATCAAATTTATGATCAACTATAATATCTATTACTATGAAGATCACCCCACGCTCAGAATCAATTTTTGTTAAGAGAGAAGATAACTCCGAAATTAATTATTTTATTTTTGATGAGTATGAAGTCCACTATGGAGAAATAGCGCCTCATGTGAAACAGCCTTGGCATAGTCATAAAATAATTAGTGAGACGCTTTTTGTTCTAGAGGGTAAAATAGAGTTGCATTTCTTAGAAGAAGGAGAGAAGAAAGTTGAGATTATAACTCCTGGAAATTTAGTCCAGGTAGAGAACACCCCTCATACTTTTATTAATCCGTTTGATGAAGTTTGTAAGATGGTCGCTTTTAGATTCATTCCTGAGGGAAAATTTAAACAAGACATTATTAAAAACGATAAGGTGCTATATCCGGAATATGATTAGTTTCAAGTGATGGGGAAGTGGTTTAAACCAGAAGAAATAGGCTTTGTGCCTATTTTGACTTAATCTATTGCCTACATGTTTGTAGAACACCATGATAGTTGACAGAAACCACTAATATGGTATAGACTCATTTTATAAGTAAACCATATTTAAACTATGCCATATTTATCTACACTTATCCAAGATCGCATTGATCAAAAATTACATAAATTAGAGTCTCTACGTCCTTTGCCTAGCTCCGCTGTCAGAAAGCTAAAAGAACAGTTTGAGATTGAGATGACCTATAACTCAAATGCCATTGAGGGCAATAGCTTGACTCTTAAAGAAACTTACCTTGTTATTCATGAGGGACTAACTGTAAAAGGCAAACCTCTTAAGGATCACCTTGAGGCAAAAGATCATCACGAAGCGTTGGAGTTTTTATATGATTTAGTAGGTACTAAATCTAAGCCAACTATCTCTGAGCATCTAATTAGGGAGTTTCATTCTTTAGTGGTTAAGAAAACTGAAGAAGAGTTTGCCGGGAAGTATAGAACAAGCAACGTGTTCATTGGAGGAGCAGATCATACTCCACCAGATGCTTTACAAGTAGCAGTACATATGAAAAATTTAATGCCTTGGTTTGTTAAAGCAAGAAAAAAAATACACCCGATTGAATTATCAACATTATTGCATCATAAATTAGTTTATATTCATCCTTTCTTTGATGGTAATGGCAGAACAGCTAGATTAATGATGAATATTATTTTAATGAAAGTTGGCTATCCTTTAGTAGTTATTTTGAAAAATGATAGGAAAAAATACTACCGTGTTTTGGCTCAGGCAGATAAAGGCGATTATTCACTCTTAGTTAGATTTGTTGCTCAAGCTGTAGAGCGTTCTCTGGATATATATTTGAAAGTACTCACTCCAATGACTATGGATAGAGAAGAATTTCAACTATTGTCTGAAATAAGTCCAAAAACTCCCTACTCAACCAAATATTTGAATCTTTTAGCTAGGCAAGGTAAGCTGGAGGCCCATAAACAAGGTCGTAATTGGCTCACAAGTATTGAATCAGTAAGGCGATACGTTGGTAAAAAAGAGAGAGAACGTGATTTAGATAATAATATATAGATTTACACATTAATCTAAATCATGCGTTGGCGAACTGGAGCCAAATTGGGTGGAACCAATGATTGGCTCACTTGAGAAAATTATGGGGGTGATGGGGAAGTGGTTTAAGCCTGAAGAAGTAGGGTTTGCACCTACTATTGCTTAGTTAATTGCCTAGTGGTCTATGGAACATAAGTCGCAATATGATAGAGTAAATTATTATGAAAACTCAAAAACGAATCCATGAAGTAGCTCAGCCAATTTTTGTAAGCGAAGTTTATATTGTTCATGACAATAAACTGCTAATGTTCAAACGTAGTGAGACAAAGAAGAAGTTCCCAGGGTTTTGGTCTCTCCCTGGAGGACACATTGACGAGGGAGAAGATCCACTTGCGGCTGCTATTCGTGAAGTTCAAGAAGAAACTGGCGTAATAATCACACCAGAGGATATTAAACTAAAGGTTGTGGCAATGCACCATCATCTTGACCGTGAAGAAATGTATATCGCCTTCGCCTTCTCAGTAGGGTTAAAGGAGTCTCCAATGCTAAATACTGGTGTTGATGAGGGGAAGGCTCATTGGATAGAAATAGATAAGGCTAAGACTCTAGAGAATGTCTTTGAGCCAGTTAAATATTATTTTAATCATGTGCTTAATAATAAGCCTGGAATTATTTACAACACCAGCCAGTGGGAAAACACTAAATTAGTGAGGGTTTTGAGTGAGACCATTGATAAGAATAGTTGATACATCAATCTAAATCATGCATCTACGAATTTGAATATAATTGGGTGAAATGAATGAGTAATTCACTTGAGAATGCTAAAAGGAGTAGTTTTCTGCTCACCTCTTCTATTGTCCTTCTATATTCTCCTATTGTCTTTTATATTATTCTCATGTTATAAATATAATCATGAAAATTAGAAGCTACGAAGCCACAGTAAGCATGCTTGAAACCTTTTTTGAAAGCACTTTGGATAATCTGGTTACAGTTGAGTCTATCTATAAGTCTTGGGGAAGACAAACAGATGACCCAATCAAAAACAAAGCCTGGTTAGCCTCATGCTTGGTTCATCTAAAACACCATGATCTTGCGTATCCGATTAAGGAACGTAGAAATAATAGAAATAGTACCGTGGGGTTAAGACTATCAAACAAGGGTAAAAAGACTTTAGGTAGATCTAAAGATCTTAATTCACCAAGTATCAACTCAATGAAACCATTAAGTACGACAAAAAATACAAAAATAGACCATGAGACAATGATGAATTTAGTTGCTCAATTTAAAAAAGATAACCCCATGTATGAAGTAGTGTTTGAAATCAAACTAAAAGATTAAAAAAACAACATGGCGGGGAGTCTGATTAATAAAACTGGTATAAGCAGTTTTATTGAGCTATCGGACTTCCCACCATGTTGTTTAATATATCAGTGTTTAACTAGCCATCCCACTTATCTTTTTATGATGTTAAGTCTAATTTTTAAATCATCTTAGCATCTACCACCTTATTATAGGACATATTCTTTAAAATTCAACAAGATCTTTTTAAAATATTGTTTTCAATTAAGCTACTACTTTAAACTAGATTGCTAACGGAACCGCTGATTTAACCGAGTATGTGAGGATGAATGGACAAAATATCCGAACTTGCGAACTAGAGTCAAATTGGGTGGAACCAATGAGTGCTTCACTTGAGAGAATTGTGGATGTGATGGAGAAGTGGTTTAAGCCTAACCAGGTAGGGTTTGTGCCGATAATAGCTTAATTTATTACCTAGTTATTTATAGAACATGGTGTTTTCATGGTCTCTGCTAGGGGGTATTATATAGAATATGAATGAAAGCGATGAAATACATGATGAAAAAGTTAGACCTCATGAGCTCAATGAACAACAAGAGCATGAGATCAAAATTTTTGATACTCCATATCACAATACTTCAATCAGAATATTAGAATTTGACCACCATGATTCTGAGCAAGCTGGCGTTGAGTATAAGCTTCCCAGCAACTGGCAAGAACTCATAAAAAAAGAGCTTGATCAAACTAAGGGGCCAATTGCTCCAGAATATTGTATGCCAGATATAGAAAAATATTTATTTAGCCGTAATGGACCAATGGGTGCTTTATCAAGATCTATGCTAGATGAAAGAACTGCTAAGAATTTACAGACAGATGAGGGTGCAGAAGGTAAAAACTCTAATCCCGACACACAAATAGCTCCATTTTATGGATTTATTTCTAAAATGGCAGGTGTTATGCAAAGAAACTTGCTAGCAACAGATACTGCAAACAAAGCTGTTTACTACCTATTTTCAGGAGCAAGTATCGCCAAGCATCAATCAAATGAAAATACACGACAGTTAACAGGTATGGGGGATGAGTTTAAGTATGAATATGGGAAAATAGATCCAAGTGAATATAAAAGACATGATTCTAATGATGGAAGACATTTAGTTTCTGCACGAGGACTAATGCAAGAAGCCTTGCGATCTAATGAAGAGCAAATCACTGCTATGTGGGCACCGAAGCATGCAGAAAGAATTGCAGACTATATTCAAAGACAAGTAGCTGAAGAAGGATCACAAGATGATTTGGTTGCAGAGCCAGTAGATTTTAGACAAATATCTCCTCACGAGGAGCATAGAAAAATGAAAATCTATGGACGCCCACCTCTCATGAGATCTGTAAGAGAGTATGTGCCCACCCTATCTTCTTCTGCTTATATCATCGATTTATTGGTTAATGATGAATTTAGTGATCCAGAACAATGTCGGGATTTAATAAAAGAATACTTGAATCAGGAGCCTAAGAGCACAACAGAGAAGCGATATCAGAATAAATTAAGATTAACATTACTTTTGTTGGGCAAATTAGGTTCAAAATTATCAGTAAAAGACACTTTTGTTAAAAGACTAATAAATACTGATAAATTTGGATGGTCACAGAACAAAAAAGAGCATATATATTAAATATATGCCTATGTGTCAATCTATTTCATTAATTTGCGAACTAAAGCCAAATTGGGTGGAACAAATGAGTAGCTCACTTGAGAAGATTATGGAAACGATGGGGAGCTGGTTTACGCCTGGTGAAATAGGCTTTGTGCCTGCACTGGCTTAGTTAATTACCTAATTACTTATGGAACTTAGAGATTATATGAAAAATAAAATGTAAAGGTTTTGACACATTGCGAAAACATCCTATAATATTGACAATATAAGCATATATTGATATTATAGGCGTTAGATATTCTTCTTAGCTGCTTACATTGGAGTTGTTTTCCCAATTCTCGGTTCAGGATTAGTAATAACCATCAATTCCTGGATAGTAGCTGCTTCTCGCCGAGATGCAATTTCGATTGGACTCGGTGTTTACAACACTGGTGCGCAAATTCACAATATGGTGAGTGCTGCGCGACATGTCCCCGACGCTTTTGGCGAACTTGGTGATTGGTTTGGCGAATTAGACCTTGATGGCGATGATATGAAAGGTATTGCCATGTTAATTCTTTTCCTTTTACCGCTTCTTTTGAGTTTTGGTCTTGCAATCTTTTTTACCGTTTTGGTTATGAAAGCAAGCGATGCCAAATATGACCTGAATGAAATGGTTTAAGCAATCAAGTATTCGAAATAAATGTGCAGACCCCGTCTTTTATAGACGGGGTTTGTCGTTTTAGTTAGATAAAAAACAAATGATTGACATATTGTAAATATGTCCCTATACATCAATCTAAATCATCTAATTGCGAACTGGAGCCAAATTGGGTGGAACCATTAACTAACTCACTTGAGAAAATTGTGGAAGTGATGGGGAAGTGGTTTGAACCTAACCAGGTAGGATTCACACCGATATTGGATTAATCTATTACCTAGTGGTTAATAGAACATAGGCAGAGAACTTATTTTTAGTTTAGTTCAATTCGAATAGTAAATGTTAGAATATAGCTCTTATGTCTCCTATCACTGTAGCTATTACTTCTGGGGTTATCTCCATGATTGGTTGGGGACTAGCAGATATTTTTGCTAAAAAAGGAATTGATAAAGTTGGATATCACAAAGCTTTAATTTATATTCAAGCAACAGGTTTAGCTCTAGCATTACCATTCTTAATTTTTCAGAGTGGAGGAATTGACTTAAGCATTAGAAACTTATTAATCTTACTGATTTTCGCTATTTTAGATGTGGGTGGCTACCTTTTGCTTTATAAAGCATATGAGATTGGTAAAGTCAGTGTCTTAAATCCAATTACATCTACTTGGGCTGTGCTAGCAGCAATAGTGTCATTTTTATTCTTTGGAGAATCATTTACCTCACAAAAAGTAATTGCTTTTATTTTAGTAATGGTAGGAATAGTTTTTACCTCAATTGATTTTAGAGAGTTAAAAGATGGTCTGCAAACAGGTGATTTGTCAAAAGGAGTACCTCTAGCAATCTTAGTGTTCTTACTTTATGGTTTTTACATTCCAATTTTTGATAGGTACATAGGAAGTCAAAGCTGGATTCTAATATCATTAGTTTTGCAATTTTTAAAATTAATAACTTCTATTTCTTATAGTAAATTTTATAAAAAAGCTAAAATTCTAATAAAAGACAAAAGTATTCTTTTTTGGCTAATAATATCTGGATTATTAGAGGGGGGAGCCAGTTTAGCTATAACTTGGGGGTTAAGCGCTTCTACTGAAACAAGTATTACTTCTGCAATTTCTTCAGCTTATCCTTTAATTGTAGTAGTAGCGGCTTACTTCATCCTTAAAGAAAAAGTTTCAAAAAACCAGTATTTAGGTGTCATCCTAATCACTATAGGAGCAATTCTAATGGGATTGTTATAGATTGATATATCAATCTATAATACTAGGCAGCGTTCAAAAACGGGCGCGTTTTTCAGTAAGTTTTCATTGATTAGTTCGGATAAATTGGTATTTTGACTAGGTCAAAGGTATGATTGAGGGATGAAAAAAACAATCCAAAGTGCCCACAGTGTCGAGGCAAATCAC
>JABGTR010000029.1 GCA_018646985.1 Minisyncoccota bacterium | reverse complement strand
TTCCATGCTGGTCATGAACATTTTATTAAATTTGCCAGTCAATTCGGTCAACACCTTCACATTGGGATCACTCACCCCAAACTAGCACAAGGAAAATATTTATCTCATCTCATCGAGCCGTATGAAACCAGAAAAAGAGCTGTTATAAAATATTGCAAATCTCAACAAATCTCTGGATCAGTGATAGAGCTGACAGATCCTTATGGACCTACTCTAGAGAAAAAATCTAAGATCAGAGCCCTGGTGGTCACTGAAGATACAGTCAGTGGTGCAAACAAAATTAACCAGACTAGAACAGCAATGGATTTGAGACAGCTGCCAGTCCAAGTCTGCCCTTTACTACGGGATGAAGACGGTCAAATCATTAGCTCAGAGCGAATCAGAGCTGGAGAGATCAATCGTGCTGGCCAATCTTACCAACAAATCTTCAAACAAAACCTAATTTTAACCACCAAACAACGTAATTTCTTTAGCCAGCCACAAGGAGAAATTGTTAGCCAACCTCAAACAAAAAAATCGTCTTTAGTATGTGTGGTAGGTGACCATAGCTTAGAAAAATTCATTCAACAAAAATGGCCTTATGATCTGGCAGTTTATGATCTCAAAGAGCAACGAAGCTCTGTAGAATCACCCATTCTGGCTAGCTTAAATCCTGAGATCACTATTGAGAATCCTGCTGGATCTATTAGCTTAGAACTAAATCAAGCTATACAAATACATAAATTGATCTTTGTTGATGGAGAAGAGGACCTAGCTGCAGTTTCTCTGATGTTATCTTTACCACTGGGCTCAAAAATATATTATGGCCAGCCCAACCAAGGACTTATAGAAATGACCGTCACTGAAGAAAAAAAAGAACAGTTCTTTGAGATCCTAAACTCCTAACCCAAAGCTTTCACGAAGACTAAAAACCTGCTAAAGTAAGAATATGCAGCCTTTAGCCGTGACCCTTCGCCCCCAAACATTAGCTGAATTTTCTGGCCAAGAACACTTAGTTGGTAAAGATAAACCACTCCGTAAGATTATTGAAGAAAGCAAAATATTTTCGATGATTTTCTGGGGACCGCCGGGAGTAGGGAAGACCACTCTTGCCCGCCTGATTGCTAAAACACAAGATCGTGAATTTATTGAGATGTCGGCCGTCTCTGCAGGAAAAAACGATGTCCGGCAAGTCATCGAGAGTACTAGACAACAGCATCAACTTACCCAAAGCTATAAGACTCCAATTTTATTTTTAGATGAAATCCACCGCTTCAATAAACTTCAACAAGATTTTTTACTACCCTATGTCGAAGATGGCACCATCATTCTGATTGGTGCTACCACTGAAAACCCCAGCTTCGAAATTATTTCACCATTACTCTCACGCACCCGGGTCTTTGTCTTAAAACAATTTACCGAAAAAGAACTGCTAGAGATTATTAAAAAGGTAGAGAAGCATTTTAAAAAGAAATTTAAGAAGGCTGCCAAAGAATGGTTGGTGTCGTATTCAAACGGTGACGCTCGGAAACTACTCACTATTGTCGATAACACTTTTGAGCTCTATGAGAGCCTAGAAATAGACTCACTCAAGCAAGCCTTGCAGTCACAACATTTACGCTATGATAAGCAGGGAGAAGAGCACTATGACACCATCAGCGCTTTCATAAAATCAATGCGAGCCAGTAATACTGATGCTGCTCTTTATTACTTAGCTAGGATGGTCAATGCCGGTGAAAAGCCAGAGTTTATTGCCCGGAGAATGGTGGTTTTCGCCAGTGAAGATATTGGCTTAGCCCAGCCGACTGCATTAGTAGTGGCCAATACGGTTTTTGATGCAGTTCATAAAATTGGCTATCCGGAAGCACAGATTAATTTAGCTCATGGAGTGGCTTATTTGTGCAAAGCCAAAAAGGATCGCAGTGCTTATAACGCTTATTTTAAAGCGCTGGATGATGTCAAAAAACATGGTAACTTACCAATTCCTTTAGAGCTGCGTAATGCTCCCACCAAACTAATGAAAAAACTAGATTACGGCAAAGGTTATAAAATGTATACTAATAAGAACTTATTGCCAGAAAAGTTAAAAAATAAAAAATATCATCAGGAATAAACATGACGCTCAAAATCTTACAATGGAATATTTGGTACAAAGAAGATATCGATAAGATTGTGGAGGAGATAAAACGCTCCCAAGCAGATGTGATTACTGCTCAAGAGTTTATTCAACACTCAGCGACAGACCTAGATACAGCCAAATATATTGCTGATAAACTAGGCTTTAATTATTTCTATCATACGGCTGATACTTGGAGTGGTAGAGAAGAAAAAGAAGCACAGGGCAACGCTATCTTTAGTCGTTTTCCAATAGTAAGCACTCAACACACATACATTAACCCTCCCAAACACAACCCGGTCAATGCTCTAGAAGAGGGTCGAATTTATGTAGAAACCACTCTTGATGTCAAGGGAGAACCACTAGTTGCTGGCACCACCCATCTCTCTTTTACACCTGGTTTTGAAATCACTGAACAAAGGAAAAAAGAAGCTGATAATTTA
>JABGTR010000028.1 GCA_018646985.1 Minisyncoccota bacterium | reverse complement strand
GAAGCTGTAAAAGTACCAGATCTAGCATTAATAATTTCTTGCTGACGAGCATTTAAGGTCGCAATTTTCCCAGCCAATTCATTTTGATAATCTTTAGCCCCTTTTATTTCCACTCTAAAGAAATCTGCTTGATCATCTAGTTGTTTTTCCAAAGAAGCCAGTCTCACTTGATCTGCCTCTAACTTAGCTCTATCTGCTTCTAGCTTTTCTATATCCTGACTAATACCATCAATCAAACGATTATCCTGAGCTTTGACAGAGCTGCGATAAGCCATATCTTTAGTAAAGTTAGCTGCATTCTGAGTTGCTAAAAAAGTCATAAAAGGAGAGAAGGTGCGACTGCGCTTGTATTGTTCTGCAATTCGTCTCGATAAAATGTAGTACTGGATCGCCAACTCTTCCTCACGATCTTCAATATCTGCTGCTAACTCTATCGATTTATTCTTAGCTGCGGTGATGCCGTTACGAGCAGAATTTATTCTTGATTCAAGTCCAGATAGTTCGCTTTCCAACGGCTTGGTTGCATTGACAGAGAGTTGCTTAAGGTGCTCCAGCTCATCAATCTGATGCTGAAGATCTTCTACTGGATCTACAGCCAGAATATGAGGAGATTTAACTAGTGAAAAACCAATAAAGACCAAGCTAAATAAAAATACTAACCAGCTAATGGTTTTGGGCATGGCTCTAGTGTAACAAATCTCATCTTTTAGTTCCTCCGGTAGATGCGGTAGAATGAAAGAGTGAAAAAGAAAAATCTATTACTTGGGTTACTGTTGGGCTTGAGCTTGTCTTTTTTGTTTCCTAAACAGTCTCATGCAGCCGACCTTTGTTCTAGTGTCTCGATGAGTGGTTTCGAGCCTCCTTATGGTGGTGCTTTTGAGGAAGGATTTGAGGTTGTCCCCCCCTCATTACAAGTCAGCTTTAGTGGTCTGCAGCCAAATACTTCCTATGAGGTAGTTTGTGTTAAGGATGGGATCTTTGATAATGAAGTTGAAGCTAGTAAAAAAACTATCTCAGTTAATGCTACTGGTGGGGCTAACTGGACAGTAGATAACAATTCTTGTTGGGAAAAAGATGGCGGCTATAAAATTAAAATTACTAACACTACCCATGGTCAGTCATGTATTGCAAAAACATATGCTGTTGCCAAAGAAGATGAGGGAGTAGCTTGTGTTGAAAGTAGTGTATCTCTGGTTTCTAGTGACACAGCCATAGACGGCACAGACGGTTGTTTCGCTCCAGGTGATAGTTTAAGTTGGAATTTTAGAGTCATTCAGGTTGATGGTGAACCATATCAAGGCACACTCATGGTTAGAGCAACCAATGTGGTGGGAGGAGGAATAGGATCGCAGCGAATATTTTCTGCTAACTCATCTGGAGCCGTAAGTGGGACTGATACTGTCTTAACCGGAGATAATACTACCAAATACGTTGGTAGTCCAATTACATATAGTGTTTATGTTGATAAGCCGACTAGCATGAGTTCAAGTACTGCAAGCCATGAAATTCCTAGTTGTAGAGTTACCACTAACCAAATTAAAGACCATTGTACTGAAGATGAAAGAATCAATGGCAGCTCAGATATACAACCTTTTGATCTCTGTAAACAAATTCCTGATCCAGATGCTCAAGCAAAGTGTGAAGAGTGCAAAGGACAAGAGGGGATTTGGACTGCTATCGGCTGCATTGATACTAGCTCTACTGAAGGTATTGTGAGCAAACTCATGACAACTGGCATCAGTATTGCAGGTGGGATTGCTCTATTAATGATCTTAGCCTCAGCTTTCCTGTTTGCCACATCTGAAGGTGAGCCCAAACGCACCAGCGAAGCCAAGGAAATACTCACGTCAGCAATTATTGGCTTAATCTTTATTATTTTCTCAGTTACTATTTTGCAATTTATTGGGGTTAACATCTTACATATCCCAGGATTTGGAGAAATATGATCACCCTCATAGCTCAAACAGCTGGTGAAGAAGTCACCAAAGAAGTCATTGATTCGCTTAATCCACTTATTCAGAAAGGCTCACCGGCTTTAGCAGAAGAGCTCTCTACTCCAGGAGGTATTATTTCAAGATTTTTGGGAGATTATGCTTTCCCCATTGCTGGTTTAATTCTATTCGTGATGTTGATCTGGGGTGGGATTGAAATGATGGCTGGCAGCGCTACTTCAAAATCAGTCGATGCAGGTAAGCAACGCATTACCACTGCCATCATGGGGTTTTTACTTCTCTTTGCTTCTTTTTGGATCGCTAGAGTTTTAGAAATGATGTTTGGAATCAAAATTCTCTAGAAAATTATTTACCAAAACGACGCTGTCTATTTTGATAATCTTCAATGGCTTTATCCAGTTCTTGAGCATTGAAATCTGGCATTAATACATCAGAAAAATACAGTTCGCTATACTCAGTTTGCCAAAGTAAAAATCCAGAGAGTCTCTTCTCTCCACCAGGACGAATTACAAGGTCTGGGTCTGGTAGATCAGCTGTGTCTAAGCTTTGATCAATCATCTCTGAAGTAATTTCGGCTTTGTCCTCCTTAGAGAGCTTGTTAACTGCCCTCAATAGATCATCTTTACCACCATAATTAAGAGCAAAAGTTAATGTTAAGTTTTTGTTTTGAACAGTTTTCATAACTCCTTGCTCAATTTTTTCTCTGATATCTTGATCAAATCTACTCAAATCACCAATGGTGCTAATCTTAATTCCTTTTTGATGAAGTTGATCGATGTTCTTCTCTAACATCTCTCGGAAAAGATCCATCACTAACTTTACTTCCATTGGGTCTCTATTCCAGTTTTCAGTGCTAAATGCCCAGAGAGTTAAATATTTAATGCCTCTTTGGATGCAGTGATCTGCTAACTCCTCAATTAATTCTTCTGATACCTGACGATGACCTTTGATAATAGCTAAGCCTCTTTTTTTAGCCCAACGACGATTACCGTCCATAACAATTGCAATATGATGAGGTAGGTTATTGTCTTGATTCATTTTTAAAATAAATGTTGGCTAATTTCCGTTGGTTTTTGACCAATTTTAGACTTAATAGTATTTTTAACTAATTTTAATTTAGACAACTCAGCAGCAACTACCTCTTCATGCTCAGGAAGTGTTAATACATGCAAATTAAATCCAGTATTGAGAGAAAAGTATGCTTCAACACCTGATTGACGAAGAGCCTGAACTGTCTTCATTACTTCAACTGTGCCTGGTTGCCACATTAATAGAGGTGGCTGGCTGGTCAATAAAATACTATGAAATTCCAAAGCTTCAGCTTCTATTAACTCTCCCAGCTGAGTAAAGTCTCGGTTCTCAACATATTCCTGCAATAACTTCATTTTTGAAGGTAAATTTTTTTGCCTGGTTAAGTAAAAGGGACTAGTTTGAGCTGTCTTGTGCCCAGCTGTGGAAGAGATTTGTTTTGCTTTATCATCTACTACCACCACAATATCTCTGAGATCCCAATGATCTGCTGGAAAAATTGTTTCTGAATAAGAATCTGATGAGGATTTGCCTCCATGCCACTGCACAAAACCACCACAGACACATCTGCAAGCTGTGCCAGAAGCTTGTCTAGCTAGAATACTCAGCTCTTTTTGATCCAAGTCTAACTCTAAAGCAGCCGTAGCCGCATAAGTTAAAGCTGCAAAAGCAGAGCCAGTACTAGATAAGCCTGTGCTTCTAGGAAAATTACTTTCTGAAACTACTTTAGCAAAAGTTTTAATATTAGCTAGTTCTCTAAAACGATCCAAATACTTACTAACCCGATTTACTTCTTTTAGCTGTTGCTCACCATCAATAGTTACCTCATCCCTATCTAGATCAGTCTTAAACTCAACTGTAGTAATAGTATATATACCGTCAATCACTATTGAAAAACTGTCATTCTCAGGAATTCTGAGCTGCTCATCTTTTTTTCCCCAGTATTTTATGAGGGCTATATCTGTTGAGGCTTTATAAGTTATTTTTCTCATGTTAATTCTCTATTCTAACTCCTGGTGCCTGTAAGTTTACCTCAATTACTCTACCTCCAGCTTCTTCAATTGCTAACCCTACTTTTTTTCTAGATTTATCATCAACCAAAGCCACCATACAATCACCTCCACCAGCACCAGACAAAGTAGCGCCAAGCGCACCTGCATCTAGAGAGGCATTTATCAGCCTCTCAAGCTCTATCGAGCTGACACCTAATTCTCTCATCTGTTGTTGATGACTATTAAGTAGACCTCCAACCGCAGACCAATCACTAGCCAATAATTTTTCCTCTAAATCATTGCTGATCTGACCAATATCTGAAAAAACTTGCTTAATTTCAGCTGGTTTTCGATTTAAATCTGAATTAATCATTCTAATTAAAGTCGGAGTATCTGCTTTAATACCAGTGTAACCAACTACTATAGGCAGTTTTTCTAAAACAATCGGCTTCACTATTTTAGCGGGACTCACATAGTATAAAGTTCCGCCCCAGATGGCTGCGGCAATATCAAAACCTGATCCAACTCCTTGAACTTCTATTACGGCTTGATAGCAGATATCGAATAGCTGATCATTAGAAAAATCCAGCTCATACAAGGAAGTTAGAGCTTTAGCAAAAGCTACCGTCACCGCACTACTAGATCCAAAACCAAAAGAACTAGAAAACTCACTATTGGTGGTAACATTTATCCCTTCTGACTGAGGGAATCTTTCCAAAAAATTCTTATACAAAATCTCCACAAACCGAACTGCCTTAGGCAACTCCTTCTTGCCCAAGTCATCAATAGTTTTTGAATAGGCATCTATACCTAAATCTGGTGCATAAAGATGGAAAGTATCCTGACCATTTTTTTGAACTGTCACAGATAAACTCTGATCAACTGCAGTCACAATAGTAGGCTGACCATGTACTACCGCATAGCCACCAGTGAGCATCAGCTTTCCTGGAGCTGAAGCAGTGATAGAGTTTTTATTTTTCATCAACACTTTCTTCTAACCATTTATTTAATTTATCTACTAATACCTCATCGTTGATCATTAATTTGAACCAAGGGGCTAGTTCTAAATCTTGATTGTTTTCTAGCTGATTAAACTCGACCCATTGGACTGACTCTACCTCATCACTATTTGGTTTTATCTCACCTTCATACCAGCCTACAAAAACATGATCGATTTCATTTTCACCAAAGTCTTGGTTGCAGTTTAGTTGATAACTAAAGGTGTAAATCTCAGACAAGTTTACTTTTTTAATTCCCAACTCTTCTTCCACTCTCCGATAAGCAGCACTCTCGTAGCTTTCGCCTGGCCTCAGATTAACACAAACAGTGTTTGCCCATTGGCGAGCACCAACAATTTTATACTCACTCCTGCGTTGAATCAGTAATTCTACATTATCTTTTCTTCGACGAAATAAAAAAATTGAACTGGCTCGGTGTAACTGAGCTGGGTGACGGTGGGCCTCAACTTTATCCATCACTCCAATCTGGGAGTCACTCTCATCAACTAAAATAACCTGGTCTAAGCTAAGTCTTGTTTTATCTAACATAGATATGGCATATAATAACATTAATTATGGCTTGTGACCCTTCTAGCAGCATCGATTTATTTAGTTGTTTAACTCTTAATCCTGATAAGGGAACTACTGTTGAAGGGGTTTATGGCACTCCTTCTGTTTTAGTAAATGTAGTTGTCCGCAATCTATTTGTCTTGGGTGGAATAATTTTATTTCTAATGATTCTTTTAGCTGGTTTTAAATTTGCCATGTCTCCTACCAAAGCTAAAGAAGATGCAAAAAACATTGCCCAAGGAGCAGGAATCGGCTTTCTAGTTATGTTTAGTGCTTATTGGATCATTCAAATCTTAGAAATTTTGACTGGAATCGAGAATATTATTTAGAGATGATACAATAAATTTATGTCTTTTATCCCTCAAGCAATAGCAGCCACCAACTCAGTTTTCGGAGAGGTTTCTCCTCCCCCTGGAGTAGCTGATTACGACAGTGCTGCAGAAGCAGCTGGTGGGAGCATTGGTTTAATTTTATTCCTCTCCAATATCATCAGAGTCGTAACCATTGCTGGGGGCATTTTCGTAATGGCCAATATCCTCTATGCAGGTTGGACTTACATCTCCTCATCTGGGGATGCTAGTGCTCATGAAAAAGTAGCCAATAATGTCACTTTTAGTGTCATTGGCTTAGCAATTATTGTTGCTTCTTACACTGCTGCAGCCTTAGCAGGTGTAATTTTCTTTGGCGATGCCACTTTTATTCTTAATCCTACTATTTGTGGCCCAGAAGGATGTCCCACATGAACACAAAAACCTTAATCGCTGCAGCCGAAGATGGGAACCTAGGTTCTTTTAAAGCACCATCAAATGCTTATACCCTTGAGATTGGCGAAGGAACTGGTGAGGCAGCAGCTTCAAATTTTGAAGGAATTTTATCAGTGGCAGTCGGTGGTTTTACACTAGTAGCAGTAGTTTACTTTCTCTTTGTGTTTTTAACAGCTGCTTTTAGTTGGATGAGTGCAGGTGGTGACGCTAGTAAAGTTCAAAAAGCAAGAGACTCGATGACTAATGGCTTAATTGGTTTAGTAATTCTAGTAGCTGCCTACTCCATCATTGGTGTAGTAGGAACAATGCTAGGCATTGATATTCTCAATCCAGGCTCACTACTACTTGATCTATCACCAAACTCTGCTCCAGTCATTACAGAACCACCAGCTGCTATCCCAATTAACCCATAGGAATATTATGACAAAAATTAAACAGTTAGCCGCCATCACCAATCCTATTTTATCTGGCACTGCCGGTAATGATGAGTCTGGTGCACAATCAGGATCACTTTTTTTTGAAATAATTGGTGGGGTTTTACAGTTCATGATGCTGTTGGGTGCTTTGATTGCGCTGATTAATTTAATTCAAGCTGGCATCGAATGGATTGGCAGCGGTGGAGATAGCAGCAAGCTCGAGTCTGCTAGAGGCAGAATAACTAATACTGTCATCGGCTTAATCATGCTCTCCGCTAGTTTTGCACTCTGGGTTTTAGTCAGAGACTTCTTGGGAATAGAATTAACATTTACCCCTCTTTTCCCTTAAAACTTGCTTGACTGCTAGGAAAAAATCCAGGTATAATGTAGATCTATACTAGATAGTAGATAATATAGGTATAAAAAGGAGTTTTCTAAAATGAAAAAACGACTAACCCAATTAAGCTTAACTGCTAGCACTTTAGTTGCTAGTGCTGCTCTACCCATGCAAGCCATGGCTGATATCAACACTGGCTCAGAAATTACAGCTCCAAAAGGTTTCGCTACTGATATCGGCAGCTTAATCAATGGTGCGCTCAGTTTCATTATGGTAATTGCGGCCCTCTTAGTATTTTTATACTTAATTCTAGGTGGAATTGAATGGATTACCTCAGGCGGTGATAAGAGCAAAACTGAAGGTGCTCGTAATAAAATCACAGCTGCAGTAGTTGGTTTAATTATTTTAGCTGCTTCTTATGCTATCTTATTAATCATCCTTAACTTCCTCGGTTTCAGTAACCTCGGAGATGTGTTCTCAAACGTTAAGGGTTTAGAATAAACTTAAAAAAGTAATTTATGGTTGGACCTGCAGTATGGAAAGGTGACTGTGTCGAGAATGTCACTAAAGTAGTTGATGGACAATCAGTAAATTTTGATGTGGCTACTATTCAAGGGTTGAGATGCATGATTGCCAACGTTCTCTCTGTTGCCATTACTGGGATTGGCTTAGCTGGCTTCATCATGTTGATTGTGGGCTCATTTCGCTACCTCGCATCTGGTGGAAATACTAAAGGCGCTGAAACAGCCAAAAACACCATTACCTTTGCTGTGATTGGCTTAGTAGTAGCTCTCTCATCATTTGTTATTTTAAATATAATTGCCGAATTTACCGGCGTTAAAACTATCCTAGACTTCGTCATCCCTGAAGCTAGCAGCACTATATAGATCTTTGATGGGTTTCCCTAAACTCCAACTGGTTTATAATCAAAAATAGGTATGTATAAGTTGAAATATTTTTTAAATTCAATTCAAGTATTGATTATTGTGTTAAGTCTAGCCTGGATAATAATCACTCCACCAACAGCTCTTGCCACTGATCCTAATGAAATTTATGTGCAACAAGTTCCTGGGCTAAAGGGTGGATTATTTGGTATTACTGCCAGAACAGCCATTGAGGCTTTGATTGATGATAATTATCAGGTTTTTTGCGCTGCACCTACTCAAGAAATGAGCCCTGAAGTAGCTGGAGAATACAGGCGTTTTTTAGAGCTTTATTTTGATAAAAATCCCGAAAAAGAAAAAGAAATTATTACTGAGATTACTGAGCCTGGCAAAATTAAAAATCCACTGATTAATGATCCCACTGGAGACGGTTTTAAAAATGAAAGTATTGTTAATTATCAGTACAGAAGCAAAACTGAGCCAGAAACCATCAATGCCAACATTATTACAGATGGTGTCCACCGGCAGCGCTCACTCTACGAACAGTGTATTTATAAACAAGCTGGTGCCGACGATGTAAATGCTCGTTGTCATGAGTTAGAAGGTGTTCTCCTAAGAGACTGTGCCCTCAATAGAGATATCCCTAGAATGGCGGGAATACAAATTAGGGACATTGATCAAATAGATTGTGAAAAACTAAGAGAACCAAAGGGAATAGAAGAGATGGAGCCTTGGGAATTACATGCTCTCTCTAACACCCCAGATGTCTCAGCAATCCCTGAAAATACTAGACCTGCTTGGCTTGGGGTTTGTTTTAGTCAAACACCTGGACCAGGAGTATGGTTTGATGAAACACCAGTAGAACCAAGAGCTTTCTGGGATACATCTATTTGGAGCATACTTGGTTCTTTCTTCATAGGAAAAAAGGATCGATGTTACATTAAGTATATTGAAATCCCTGCAGCCGGAACTGAACAAAACCCTTATTTAGAAGAATATGCGCTAGAAGTTCACGACCAAGGAAAGAAGATTTTTATGTCTTTGGCAGAGCAAGTAGCTGAAGAAGAAAGGTTTGACAACGCCAAAGGTGGTAGAAAAGATGCTGCTCTCGGAGCAAAAGAAAGAGGTTTTAGCAATGATGAGCTAATTAATCTTAAAGACAATGAACCTGAATTCAAAAAAGCCTTAGCCTTCATTATCAATGGAACCGCTAGCTCTTGTGATGAGAAGAGTGTCCGTACAGAAAAAGCACCGACCACAGGTAGTGATGCTACAGCTGAGGAAGGAGGACCCATATATAAAGACAGTCAAGATGATGCTTTTGGGACCTGGACCAGAGGCGGACTTTTTTCTACAATAACCGCTAAATTTAAAAATTTGTTTTTAACTGGCAAAAGAAAAACAGCTGATTTAGAAAATAGACCAGTTATAGTAAGAAGCTATATCTTTGCCCCATACAGTAGTTACAAAGATGGCAAAGTATCTTTGGAATCATTTTTTACTTCACAAGAAGATTATGAAAAAATTAGAACTATAGCTCAAGAGGATTGGGAGACTCATGCTGAATTTAAAGATTTTTTAGTTGGAAGTAGCACCAATGAAAAATGTGAGTCTTATATAGACTATGAAGATTGTCACGATGAAGAAGTCTGCGTCACAAAATACCGTCAGATATGTTGGATTGAAGAGGTCTGTAAAGAAAAATCTTTTTGTATTACCGGCAAAGACTTTGGTACTCAACTTAGCACCCAAATTTCTGATAATAACCGGAGTGCAAGCCGCCCAATATTATCCTTATTGTCTAAAGATAGTGCTGCTTGGCAACATGCCAATGAGACATTGGGAGATCCAAGCAATCCTAAACAAAAAACAAACATTGAGAGGTTTCTAAAAGGTGAGGGTGGTGGAGATGATGACGATGATGATGGTAATAGTGGTGAAGAATTAATGTGCCAAGAATTAAAAGATAGAACTACAGTTTTGCCTACAAGCAATGAGCTAAGACATATGGTTTGTGATATAGCCAAAAATAACGACAGTGATCCTGCAAATGATGCTTATGACGCTCAAATGCTCTGGGGATTCTTGGTATTAGAATCTGATTTAACCGGATCACTAGGTACTGAAAGAAAAACTATTAAATGCGGTGAACTCATAGTAAATGATTGTGGTGCTTCAGAAATTGCTGGAGTATTAGTCCCACAATGTATTAACACTAACCAAGCTACATCTAATTGTCCAAATTTTGAAGGAGTTGTAAAGATTGCTAATGACACTACTGATCCGTGGATTCAAGAAGTTAGAAATAATCCTGAAATTGCTTGTGATGTTGAAACACAGTTGGACTATGTCCTTCGAAAAAGGAAAAACTCCATTGGCTGGATACAAGATCTATACAACCAATATAATGGTTCTTACCCATCTCTAGAAGAGACTTACTTATTGATGTCTGGTAGAAACCTAGGAATATCAAAAAAACATTACGAGACTATCTTTACAAAAAAAGTCTGTGAGAATACTCTACCTCAATCAGTAGAAGATGGTACTGTTCCACCGATAAGCGAGTCAATCAGTGGTTGTGATGGATTGAACTACTGCGAATGTGCAATGAATCATCCTCGATATCAGATAGATTGCGGAAATATTAAATAAAAAGCAACTAACCTAACTACTCTTCCCCATCAAGCCTGGCTGATGGTCTAATTTGCCTTTTTTCTTAACAACAATTTTCTTTTTATCTTTGCCGGATTTCTTTTTTTTATTGACCTGAGTAGATTTAGGCTGTGGCTTAGCTTCAGCTCTCCTAATTCTCCGAGCTCCTTTTCTCATCAGCCAAGCCGCTGTTTCTAACAGCTCTGGAGTAATCGATAAAGATCTAAAACTATCAGTTATTTCTTCAATAGAAAAAAGTAAATTGGTGGCCGCGTCTCCAGTAATTTCTAGACCAGCCTGACGAACTAACTCAGCCACTGCACTGCTCATATTAATGTTCTCAGCTGTATTTAGTCTGACATCTCCTACTGAAGCTTCAAAGTTATTAATCGCTACCACAGTGGCATCACTAAAAACTTGTTCATTGCCCACATATAGATGCTCTAAAGATTCATAATCATGAACTCCGACCATAAAAATCAAATCGGCTTCGGCACCTACATAGCCCACTTCGACAGAATCTTTGTTTAATGGCTGATGACCCTTTTTAGGCTGAACAGTCAAGTAAAAGCGATTTGTTTCTTCTCCAATATGATAACTAACCTTATCAACTGCAGTTTCATTATAAGCAAAGCTCATGATGAGATTTTTGTTACTAACCTCTGTTTTAATTCGATCTAAGCCAGCTAAGTTTCCATCAACATTAGTGGGTAAGTCGGGACTGGCGAAAACAACATCTTTCCCAGACTTCTCCAAACTTAAAAATAAAGCACTGCTGGCCGCTAAAACATCTAAGTCTGCGGTAGGACTAACTAAGACTAAAATGCTTTGAGCTGTGTCTAAAAAATCTTTGATTTGGATAAGCTGTGATTGAGAACTCATTTTATCTACCTAACTATATTATAGTATATCTTAAGTGATATGGAATCACTACTTCTACGCCCAGTCAGGATAAAGTACAATACTTACATATAAATGAAAAAGCTGCTCTTCTCATTACTAGCTGGGCTAGTGTTTTTACCTTTTGTGTCTCAAAGTGTCTCTGCGGCAGGAATCTATGAAATAGATAAAGCTAAAGTGGGTATTGAAGCCAATATAGAATCATTTCAACCTAATAGTGACTCATGGGTTAATGACTTTGGTGGAAGTGTTGGGTCTCAAGTAGTTTGGTGGGCAGTTGGTGGCCGACCGATGCCCAAGGGAGCTGCCAAAGATGGTCAAAGCAAAGAAGTAACTTACTCCAAGGGCATTGTGGGTGGTAGCTCAGAAGCAATTGCCTGGATATTCAATAATCCTGCTGCTAACACTGAAACATATATTGCCGATGTGATGAATTCAGCTGGGATTGTCACTCCCGCCTATGCTCAAGGATTGGGCTTCGCCTCATTAGACCCAATTCTCAATACTTGGAAAACTTTCCGTAATATGGCCTATTTGCTATTTGTAGTCATTTTTATGGTAATTGGCTTCTTAATCATGATGAGGCAGAAAGTGGGTGGTCAAACGGTAGTTACTGCCCAGCAAGCTATTCCCCAGATTATTATCACTTTAATCCTAGTGACATTTTCTTATGCCATTGCCGGATTGTTAATAGATTTAATGTATTTAGTCATGTATCTACTCTTAGCTCTATTTGGGAAAACTCAGACAAAAGACTTCTTAAATAAAAGCTTTTTAAGCTTGGGAGCATCAATGATTGGCAATGGTGGTAAAACTGCTTTCGAAGCTGTTCAAAATTTTAGCGAAGAAGCTACTACTACTTTTGCAGAAATAGGACAAAGCGCACTCGAAATTTTAGGTGGGTTAAGCTTGGTAGTTGTAGTCTCAATTGCAATTGCACTCAAAGTTTTTGAGTTGTTTTTCGAATTATTAAAAACATATGTGATTATCATTCTGACTATTGCCTTCTCTCCAATCTTACTAGCTCTAGGCGCTATCCCGGGTAAAAATGTTTTTGGGCAATGGATGAAGGATTTAGTCGGAAACTTAGCTGCCTTCCCAGCGGTGATGCTAGTCTTAATTATTTTTGATGAACTAACTGGTAATATTTCTGGAACTAGTATTGAGACAGGTGGTTTCCAACCGCCCTATCTTTTTGGAAGTGGAACTGGTGGAGCTTTACCATTTATTGTCGGTGTAGGAATGTTGATGATCATGCCAGAAATTGTGAAGGAAGCCAAGAAAGCCATGGGCGCTAAAGAAGGCATCTTCACTCAATTTGCCAGAGATATTGGTGGCTCCTTGAAGCAAGGTTGGCAAGGTGGAGAGATGGTGCCTGGATTAGCATTTACTAATACCAGCAAGTGGGCTGGTGGTGGGCTGAGTGGTGAAAACTTGACTAGGAAGGGAGCAGTGGTTGTCTCAACAATAGTTGGCGGTGGAACTGGCTACTTGGCTGGAGCGATTAGGCCTCGGAAGGGAAAGAAAGGATTTGCTAAGAAGACAGCTATTAGGTGGGCTCGTGGATCAGGAAGATTTATCGCAGATAAAGCAGATGATCAACAAATGTTTACAGAAGGACGAGACGAGAGAAATCCTAAGAAAAAATAAGGTATTATTTTAATTGTCAAACACTCATTAGGCATTAAGATACAGTATTAAAGTTTATTCATCTTTTTTATCATCAGGATCTGCTTGTTGGTCTGCTCCCTTGATGCCAAATATGCCCAGCTTAATAGCTCTTTTAAAGAGTTTAAACTCATCTTCAGTTAGTAGATTACTTGTCATTTTTTCCAAATTAAATTTACTACCAAAATGCATCACCCAAGACATAAGCTCATCGACATCAGGGCCTATTATATCCATAGTCAGCTCATCTTTCACAGGTTTATTAAGCGAAAGATTAATGTTACCTTCTCCATCACTGTAACCAATCACTTTCCAATTTGGATAAGAATCTAATAAGAAATCCCTTGCATCTACCACTTTCATAATTTTATTTTCTTTTGCAAAATATGACAGCATCGCCCCAGCATCTTCTAGTTTTTTAACTGCCGCTGGATTATATGGCAGAGGAACTAATTCTATTTCAATCTCTTTTAAGATCCTAGATTGATTCTCAGAAAAAGAGAATGAGCGCGCACCAGCTTCTAGTTTACTAATTTGCTTATCAGTGAAAGGTTTTTCTCCTTTATCATTAAGATACTCTCTTTTATTATTTAGTCGTCTTATTTCTTTAATTTTTTCACCTGTAATAGGATCGAGGGGTTGAGATAACGTCCCATCAGCATCCATATTGCTTCCTCTCAAAGAGCTATCAATTTTTTCAACTTCACTAGGGTATTTTTTACCAGCACCAAGAATTGTATTAGCTTGGTCTAATAGAGCACGAACTTCTCTGAGGAGTCTTTTTTGCCCCTTATCACTATCATTCTTAAGGGCATACACCCTAAAACACCGATCAATTCCCCAGCGAGTCAAGAGAGCCATCTCTCTCCATTGAGCCATATCGAAATTTTTCTTCATGTAGGACAATCCTGTGTTTATGAGGAGATCTACGTGGCCAACTAGTTTTTCAATCACCTTTTCTTCAGTTAGACTACCAATGTTATCAATGTCAATAAGACCAGGAATGTCAAAACACATCTTCCTGAATGATACAAATTCCTCTTTACCCGCCTGCCAGGCTTTCAGCGTTACACCTTTCTTTCTTCTTCCTTTCCTAACCTCATCATCAAAATATATATCAAGCAAAGAGAAATAAGTATTTTTTATATTAACTCCATCAGCCGCTATGGGCATCATGAATGGCTCACGTGGCATAGATATAGACTCACACACTAGTTTGGAAGCCTTATATGCCCTCCTGATAGAGGCCATGCGCTTTGTATTGGCTTTCTTATGACTCTTCATCATTTGCCACCAATCCTCAGGAATGGCCATAGCCTCAGCTAACTGCAGATAAATCCTTTTCTTATAAGCACTATAAAGTTCGGGTGCAAATATATTCACTTCTCCAATGTATTTGGATAGTTTACCTAATGTTTCTACTGGAGTTGCTCCAGCAGCCATGTATGGGGCAAAGCAATCGAGTCTAATTCCACACAAAGTAGCAACTCGATGAGCAAAAAACACCACTTCCTCCGCATCTTCATCAGACAGACTTGAGTCTATGTTTTTTTGTAATTCATACTGCATTCTTGCCTTAAGATCAGCGGCATTAGCAGGAGTATCTTTCCAGTAATAGAACCCGAATCTTCCTTTTTTAGGAGAGCCATCTTTATTGAAAGGAGATCTATCCTCCATATCTGAACCAGGATCAGGATTTTCAAGAAGAATTCCTTTTAATACTTGCACCATTTTTTTAAGCTGATGAGAATACCTATACTTTTTCTCATGATCTTCCATGGTCTCGACCTCATTATCATCCATAGTCCAATAATCAAAAAACTCATTTAAGATTCCATTAGCTTCCCAACCATGAAGTACGTCCATATCGCAAGTCATTGACAGACCATGTCCAGGTCCGGCTTGGGCCTCAAATAATTTTTCCCTCATCTCAAGAAAAATGGCCAGCTCATTAATTTCTTTTTCATCTTCACCATGGTAGTGCTCCATAGCATGCTGTAACCCATGATATTGGGCGATACTATGAAAAGTATTCGCCCAAGACTTATCTTGAATTTCTCGACCCTCAGAGAGGTTGGTTAAATACTTAACCTGACTGCGTAAAAAATTTGGACCATGTTCTTTAGCAGCTTTTTCATAAGCTTGTTGCCAAGCGGTGTCTGTATTTTCTGGCACCTCAAACCAGTCTGGTAAGCGATGCTCTGAAAAAACTTCATTTTTATCTACGACCTGCACTTTTTCATCTTTCTCAATAGCTAAACTTATTTTTTCCAATCTGTTTAACTGTATATCTAGCGCAATAAAACGTTGGTGGTAAGCCACATCATCTTTATCTAGATCTAAATCCTTAATCTCCTTTGAAAAATATTTAATCAGCTCTTTAATTGTTTTCTTGTCATAAGACATGAGGGTGTGAGTGCTATTGTCAGCCATGTGTTGCTCCCATAGCCGCTGTGTTACTCTCCACTGCTCACCATGATAGGCAAACATCCACCAGTCGACGTCATCGTTAAAAACTGATTTTAGCTCTTCAGTCTCAATCCCTAACAAAACTTCTGCTTCGTTAATGAGACGCTGGTGCAAAGCATCAAGTGTTTTTTCATCTTCGGGTAAAATTGTAGCTAATGCTGACCCCGCAGCTTCTTTATTGGTCTTGACTGCTTTATAAGCTACATCCAATTCTTTTTTCTGAGTAGAATTAATGTTGGCTGGAGACTCAACCCTGACCTTACCACCTGACAACTGACTCAGTTTATACTGCAACTGCTTCAATGACCCCGTGTAGGCACCAAACTTAGTTCGTTCCTCCGCCACCAATCTCCCCTTTGCTCTTTCTTCATAACCAGGACCAATGTTTGAGGACCACTCTCTCTCTAAGTTGTCATACCTAACCGCAAGTCGGTTGTGTAGAACTTTTGTCTCAGCAACACCAGTATCAGCCACCACATCCTTTAACTCATCTAGTTTTGTTTTTATATCTTTCAGTGTATTGGGGTCTAAATCTCTATCAGCCTTATAGGAAACTTCAGCGTTGATGATTGATGATTCGACATCGTAGGTACTCTCAAATATTTTTCTGAGTGAAACAGGGTTGTCTTCTTGGGTTAAATTTCTCCAACCTTTTCCATTTTCACCCAATTTCTTAGTTCTTTCATCAAAAAAAGCTGCTTCATCAAAGGCAACATCATCAGCCGCATCACGCTTAGCTCGATAATCTCTATAATGTGTTGGCCACAACTCTAAGAACCATCTCTTCTCCTCTTGGGTTTCTACTACTTCTGCAGCTAAAAACTCAGTTTCGTAGCGACGAGCCACGATAGAAGCAATTACTGAAAATTCTTCATAATCATCCTTATCTGCTTTCATCTCACCCAGTTTTTTACTAACATCAGCAGCCTTAGCGATTAGGGTTTCTCGAGAGTTAACTACTCTACCCCAACTTCTATAGAATTTTTCAGCATCTTTAAAGTGAGGAGTTAGCTCCCTTTCAAGGCGATTAACTGCCAGACCATAGTGAGTCTTATCTCCTTCAATTACTACGCCTTTCTCAGTCGGATGATTACCATCTTTAATTCGCTCTCTCATCTCCGCTAGAAGTTCTGAAAAGTCTGACTCAGTAAAAACCCGCCTAGTTAAAACATTAGTTTTTAACTCAGCAAATTTTTCTTCGACTAGTCCTTCTTTTTCTGTGGGCATATTTTTAGCTTAATATGTCATCTTTTTTAGTTTCTTTTTCTTTCTCAGCTTTCATCCTCTTTCTTTCCTCCTCAGCTTTTGCCTCTTCAGCTTCTTTCCTCTTTCTCTCTTCTTCATCTTTTGTTTCTTCATCTCCTTCATCAGTCTCTGGCTTCTCAACTTTGATGGTACTAGGATCAATCGCCTTTCCACCTAAGATTTCAGCGAAGAATGGAGCATCATAAATGATGTGTTTCATAAACACTCCCTCGTCAGATAAAGCTGGTAATGTTTCCCCAGCAGCCTTTGCAGCCTCTCTAACCTTTTCTTCTTCCAATGCTAGTTCATATCTTTCCACTAGCTTATCCTTAATTAAATCAACTTCTTTTCCATCACTCTTCAAACGAGCCGTTCTATCTTCTTTTAGTCCCTTCCCATCATATTTATCCATCAAACCAACCTCAACTAAAAACTTGGCAAAAGCTAGGATATCTTTTTCATGACCTTCGGATTTAAGACTTTGTAGTCCATCTTTACTAGTAGCTAGATCATCAAAAGTATTTCTTAATGCAAGCTCTGTCTTAATAGAGCTCATAGATTTACTTAGAACATTGCTTATCTTTCGCTCCCTAGCCATCTCTCTTGAAACATCGGCATTTGCAAATGACTCTACTTTCCTTCTGACTCTGGCCCATTTTCTCCAGCCTTTTATTCCTTTTCTACCACCTTGAGCTATCTGAGCAGCAGCTACTAGTCTTTCATTTATATCTTCAAATGATTCCTTTTTATATTTTCTTTCAGATACTTTTTTCTTTTTTTCAGCAGCTGTTAAAGTCTTTTCTTCTAATTTTTCCTCTTCTTTAGCTTTTTTCTTTTTAGGGCCAGATTCAGACTCTGCTTTAAGTACGAGAAACTCACTTGCCAACAAAGCCATAAAAGCAGCTAAGGCCTCATCCTTTTCAGGACCGGCCTCTGCTTCATTATGAGCATTCAACAATTCAGCAAATTCTTTACCAAGTTCTTCAACTGTCTTTCCTGGTGGCTCAGGGATCAAACTTTCCATTTGAGATACCAGTGCTTTAAACTTACCTACCGATTCTCCAGCTCCACTAGTTAACTCCATGACTATTTTGAATAACTCCCTTGGTTTACCGCTTTCTGAAATTAAATCAAAGATGTCTTCACCATTGATAAGAGCTAGTCCCTCATCAAGATCTGCAAGATACTGTTTATATGATTCTAAGTTTTCTTCTAAAACCGCAACTTGCTTATCATCCAGTTCACCATCGGTAGCAATTATTGCTTCTACCTCATCTAAATTTTCTGGAGGAGAAGATACCTTCTCCTTATAATTTTTTATTTGCTCTGCTATTCCTGGCTTCTCTGGCATGTCTCTCCTTTTAATACTCTCTGTTTTACACAGAAATTACTACGTATTTGAACTACATCTACTATCTTTATTCAGTTTACAACAATATGTGCCTCAAAAAGAAGTAGCTTAATCATATCTTTTCATCACACCTTCTCCCCAATCTTGACCCACTTCAGAAACTATGAAATAGTGTGCCTATGTTAGAAACCCCAGTAGCAGAAGAAGCAAAAGTCGCTGCAGATGAATCTTCAGTAGAAACAACTGGAGAAGTTAATGCTACTCCTGACCATAATTACAATGAGACTTTGACTAATGCAGGCGAAAATAGTGATACTGCCACCGTGACTGAAGTGGCTGATGAACCCGAAGCTAATGCAGATGCCACTCATGAGGGAGTTGTTGATGTTGCTGAAATGGAATTTGGAGATTTTCTCCAGATGCTCGAGGCAATTGGAATTGACCCCGCAGAACACAAAGAGTCACTTGAGGAGTTTGCCGAGCAGTGTGGCATGCTAGGTATTACTGATATTCTGAATAACGATGATCTAGATGATGAAAAGAAAGAAACGGCAATAATAGAAGCCCTTTTTAGTGCTGAAGAAATCTCTGATGCAGCTCAAGCTTTTGGTGCTATTACTAGTTTTGTAGTCGAACAACTCAAGCTTGATGGCTCATCCACTCAAGACTTCTTTAAAGGTGGATTTGGACGGTTAATAGATGCTCTGATTAGAGGCGCTGGGCACAACTCATCTAGCGCCATGCGCACTCATGAAACCAATAATTCAGCTGAGGTGGTTGGTACCGGCCCCTTCTTTGATAAAATTAAAGAAAAACCCAGAGATGTTATTGAGGGAATAATAGACAACGCCACTGATCTAAAAAAAGTTGGTTGGGATATTAGTCCAGCCGGCATCGAGCTACTTAAAAAGGGAAAAGATAATGATAAAGATGGAGTTAGGGCATTACAGGCAGTTCTAGTGGGAGAGGGACAAGACAACATCACCAGTCTAGCTGAACACCTCAACAACAAAGTTGACCATAATGCTTTCTGGGGGGAAGTTAGTCCTATTTTAGCTAAAACCTTTGGAGAAGAAAAAACAATGCTTTCACTAAACATTAAAGATCTGATACAGGACATGGGATCTGGCCGAGAAGAAGTCACTCATTACTTCGGCAAGCCATAGCAACCTCATTTGACTCCTCTCTTTTTTTCATGCTACAACTTATTTCAGATTAAAAAATGTGTTCTTTGGAAGATGGTGTAAATCCATCGCTGTGCCGCAACGGTGTTTCTATTCTAAATAGATCAGTCCGAGCTTAAGAATACTCCCTAATTAAAACTAGGGAATCGACGAGCATCGGATTAGATCTAATCTTTTAGACCCAGATGCTCCTCTATATAACGAGGAGTTTTTATTTTCTACGGCAAAACTTCCTCAAAATAACAAAGAAAGGCTACCTATGGCAGTCCCTCAAGAAGCTAGAACTATGTACATGACTATGTACGATCAAGAAACAGCAGAGATGCCCACTGAACTCACTTTCGTTTTAGACTTAATCCAAAATGAAGCTGTTACCCCAAAAATTGATACAGCTGAAGACTTGTTTGAGTCTATCCAGCGAGAAACTTTATTTATTGAAGAAGCAGCTGAAGAACAAGCCTTTGCTAGGACTCTCCTCCGTAGATTTGGCCTGCCCTATTTACCGGGTGCAGAAAAAGTTTGGGTGATGCTGAGTGAATATCTAACAAATGCCAAAGAAGCTACCGAACAAGCTCAAGCTCAACTTGAACAAACCATTGAACAAGTTAAGGCCCTGTTAATCCATCAACTAACAATCGAAAAAGAGGAAGAGCTAGAAGAACTTCATAGAGAAGAAAAGCAACACTTGGCAGGCACAACTCTTCTCCAAGAGACTAATACAGCTTTGCTGAATGAGGATGAGCTAGCTGCTCAAAAGGATGAAGCTATTGATCAAAAAGAAGAGCGCTTAAGAATTATCTCTGTTCAAAAAATACAGATTAAAAGCTCAATTGAATCCATGAGAGCCATGGTAAGTAATTTAATAGCTAGTTTCAGTGGCGTTAAACAGTTCGACAAGACACAGCTAGTCATGGCTTAAGAGCCAACTAACCCGCTATAATAAAATTAATTATGGCGGACGACACTATTAATTCACGAGCAGCTAGAGCTAAGAGACTAGTTATTAGCATCTCTCATGAAGAGAGAAGAAACGAACCAGACCTAACTCTGGGCCATCTATTTGGATTAACTCAATCAATAGTTGATGCTTTTAGAAGTAATAAAAAAGTTGAGTTCCCCAACACTTATAGCCTCTTACTTCTAGATGGTGATAGCCAAGAAATCAATGCTCGAGGAGCTTCTTTTCCACTGACTCTCACTCACTTTAAAGGTGAAGAGGCTAGTGGTGGAATATTGGGTAATGCGGGGCCGATTGTTTTGGGACAATTTTTCCCTGATGACATTGCTCAAATTCTAAAATCAATCAAAGGTTTTGTCATTGAAGAATATGGAACAAAAAAGAACAAAACATTCTCTTGGGGATATGAGATAGATAGCATTATTGCTGAGATTAGTTCAGCTGCAGATATTAAGTCGCTCCAAATAGTTGCCCAGACAGACTTAAAAAAAGCTGCCGAAGTAACTCTGGAGATCATAGAAGGAATTCATAAGGAAATTGCTGATGAAGCTCAGTTAGATCTAGATAATATACAGCCAATTATTGCCGAAATTGAGAACGTATTTAGAACAGCCACCAAACATGGTCAATATCGAAGCATCTGGGAAAAATTTGGCTACGAAGCTGCAAAATCCTTAGGAGACAGTCCTCTTAATGAAAAAGTCATCATCACTCCTAACCATAAGTTTAGCGTTAGCGATGCCAGAACAATCATCAATACCTATTATGAACAAATAGCTGAACAATATAAAAAAGATAAGATTGAATCCCCATGGGATAGAGTCACCTCGGATACTAGAGAGAAATTTGATTACAGAACAAAAGAATACGTTTTTAATACAAATGAAGTCAATAATTCAATTGTTATTTCAGATGATACTAATAAGGCTAGAACTTTCCTTAAGGACATAACAGATCTCCTAGATGAACTGGAAAAAGAACCAGAGACAGCAGCGGCTGGAGTTAGCGAGGATCCTGGTGATGATGGTGGTGGTGAGGCCCAAGAACCAACTCCAACTGAGGTTGAGTTTACAAACCAAGAAAAAATAATTAAAGATGCGATCAGAAACCTGAAAGTAAGGTCTAGTGGCATATTTTTTGAATATTTTTCAATTGAAAAAGATAGCTATGTTCAAGAACAGCAAGATTGGTTGATAAAAGAACTTTCAGGAAAAATTATAGATTTAATAAATGAGGGAGAAACAGAAACTGCAGCTGAAAACTGGATCATTGACCATCTTACTCCAGAAGTAGCAGAAGGTGACAACTACCGAATTAGTGATGATCAGGCCAAGCAACTAGACATATTTTTAGCAGAGTGGTTTTTTAATAAACATCGGGATGTATTTTTACGATTAATACAGGATATTCCTTTAGTAGAAGAGTCAAAAAAAGAGTCCGCACCAGTTGAGACTGAGACTCCAGATGTCGAAACTGTCGTTCCCACCGTAGATGGAAAAACTGAAGATGTAGAAGCTGAAATAACTAAAGGCCTTGATATTGGTCGAGAAAAACAGCTGGCTAATTTAGCCACCACCTTATTATTCTCACAGTTTGGAAAAGAAGAGGTAAGTCAAGAAATTAGAAACGCAATTAATATTTTAATTCTCAAAGAATTTCCAGCAGGTCTCTCAAATAAAGAATTAAAAGCAGAGATTAACAGGCGCAGGGGTGAGATCTTCAACAAACTTCAGCTTAACGAAGAAGTTTTCAGATTATCAAAGGAGCACTATCAAAAAAGATTGCGGGAAATTTCCCAAGGAAGCTTAGTTAGTGAAGCTCGTATCTATGCCACCATTGACTCAATTATTGTCCTCTCTCAAGATCCCGCTAAGTATTTTGCTGGGTTAACTGATACTGATTTATTAGAACATTTTGGGCTCCAAGATAGTGGGATAAATACTGCAGAGTTTAAGAAACTGCTCAGAGGACTAATTTCCATCCGCAGGTATGCAGCTGGAGCAAACATTGCTCCTTGGTTTGACGAAGATGACGAAAAGAAAAAGATCCCACAGGCACTAGGTGGGGTGAGGACTTTCGTTAGTGAGTATGAAGAAGATGGAGTGGCAGCTCTCAATCTCACTCCAGATCAAATTGACAGATCACAGACAATTAGTGAACATCGTAAAGCTACCATCAAGCAGCTCTACAAGGATTTATGGCTAGCTAGTGTAGCTGGGAAAACAGAAACTGAGTTGTTTGACATCTACATCCAGTATGGAGTGAGTGCTGTTGAGATTGACTACAGCGCTCCCCCTCCAGGATTTACTACTTTTTCTGATGCAGCTGCGCAAGCCAACTTAACTGGCCCAGCTGGTCAAACTGATAGAGCCAGTGCCGCTAAGAAACTATTCTCATCAGGCAAGCAAAAACTTGGTAAAGCAGCTCTGGGAGTAATCGCTCCAGAATTAGCGCCAATTTTAGCTGCTCTAGAACAACTCCCTTTCTTGAAAGATCTAGCCGAAGAGATAGAAGAAAAAACTGGGAATCTACTTCTAGTAACTCTTGGTGCCGGCGCTGGGGCTGTAGCTGCACTATTAAAGGGTGGAGCCAGGGCTCTGCTCGGAGCAGTCGGAGGTGGATTAATTGGCTTTGCCCTTGGAGGACCAGGTGGAGCAGTGGTTGGAGCAGGATTGGGTGGCTGGCTAGGAGGTGGTGGTGCTAAAACAATCGGTGATTGGTTTAAAGAGCGCGGGATATCTGGTGGCGGTGCTGGGCTGGGACCAATTTCTCAATCTGGACTGGGAGGGATTGGAGGTAAAACACTCGCCACAGCACCAACGACTTTTAAAATTGCTGGCGCAGCTACTGCCGGCGGAACTATGCTGGCTGTTGCAGTGGCTGGAGGGACACAACTCCACCCAACTGTAATTACAACGAACCAAACCGGAGAGCAATCTAAATACGTGACTCTGGCTAAAACAGCAGATGTAGGTAGAGAAATTGAGACTCCCCCAGATGAAATAACTTATGAAATAACTATCTCTGCCGACAAAGGATACTCAATTACTATTAATAGTGCAAAGGATGTAACTGCAATATCGTTTTCTGAAGAAGGGAAAGATTCTGAAAAAAGGGAAAAGGATATTAGTGAGTTAAATGGAACTACAATAGCTGATGGAGAATCTATCACTATTGAATATACCCAGGAATACGGGTCAGAATATATGGATAGTCGCATTACAAATAGTTTCTCAATCGACTTTGATTACCAAAACAGTAGTGAGTCTGGTAGTGATACCGCATCAACTAGCTATAGTGTTGGTATTGGTGACTACCCCATCGGAGATGGATGCTGGCCAACCACTGGTGAGTTTACACAGGGGCCACATGGTGTTCCAAATAAATTCGGCAATTCGCATAGTGTTATTCAGGCAATAGATATTCATAGTGATCGAGGCACACCCATTTTTACTCCCTTTGATGGTGAGGCCTGTGCCTACCCCCAAGATAGCGGTTGGTTATGTGCCCCAAGTGCCATCAGTGCTTTTGGGACACAGTACTGCTATGGCAACCATGTTGTTTTAAACGCCGGTACTTTTACTGTTGGATTTGCTCATATGGATGCATTTTCCAGCGAGCTAAACCCCGGAGAATGTCAAGATATATCTGCCGGAACTTTAATAGGCACTATGGGCAATAGCGGCTTACTAAACTATGGCCCTACTGTCGGGATTCATCTACACTATGAATTAAGGCCTAGCTCATTAAATTTCAACGATTACGTACCAGGACCAATGGAAATTCATGAAATTACAGAAATTTGCCCAAACTAATATAAAATGAAAAATAAAAAAATATTTATCTACTTAGGAATATTCTCAGTCACGCTTTTAGTATTATCAGCAATCCTTAGTGTTTTAACACCACAACAACAAGAGATACCGGCCACTGAATTCAACAATACTAATATTAATAAAACCACCAGTGACTTTTCAAATGTTGTTTTCGTGGGACAGAAACCTCAGTTTCCAGAGAAACTCTCCGTAGATGGGGTTACAAAAATTGAAGATGAAGACGAAATTATCTCCAAAATACTCCTTACCTATAATCTAAAACCAAATTCTCAATCAGAAAGATATTGGACAAGTTCTCAAGGAATATACCTTCATCAAGATATATATAGTAAAAAATATCAGTTATCATTGAATACTGAAAGTGCTCAGAAACTATCAAAACTGACTACCGAACAAGCATTAGATGTGGCCACCAGTGAAATAAAAAAAATATTTCCCACTCTGTCTTTTTCTCCGCTGGAGAATCAAATCATTTTCCTCAAAAATAGCATCGAATTTTATAAAAAATCAACTTTTGAAGATGCCGATATTATTAATATTCCGTTTTCATACACCATTGATTCCTATCCACTCAGATACCAAAAAGAGAGTGTTGATCCCTTCATGGTCATGCTTAACAATGAGGGTCAAGTTGTTAGAATTGACTTCTCTCCATTTTTTATATCTACACAGACAATATCAAAGAATTTTAGAATTCCCATTGATCAAGCGGTCGCCAATATTAACAATAACCAAGGGTCAATTATCAACTTTGGTATGGAGCAAGGAACTAGTGCGGACTTATCCGTTATTAAATCCGCAAATCTCAGCAGCATAAATATAGAGTATAGGTATGATGAAGAAATTGGCTTCGCCTATCCCTTTTATCGCTTCTCTGGAAAAGCTGAAGACTTATCTGGACAGACAATTCAGCTGGAAATCATTACCCCAGCAATAGAAACTACTCCCACAGAGTAACTTGTTCCCCAGCCACCCACCACTCCACTCCCCAACTTAAACCTGCTACCATATATTTATGAGAGAACATCCTATTCCACAGGATATTGTTGGCTATCGTTTTCATATTGTTGGTAGCATGACGCTCAAGCAATTTACAGAGCTAGCTTTAGGAGCAATTCTGGGATTAATTATCTATGCGACCAATCTACCTCCGGCTATCAAGTGGCCATTAATTTTCATTGCTGGGTTACTGGGTGCAGCAGCAGCATTTCTACCAATTGAGGAAAGACCACTTAATCACTGGATTACCACTTTTTTCAAAACTCTCTACCGACCAACAAAATTTTTCTGGGAGAAATCCTCTAAGATTCCAGATTTATTTCTTTTTGAGGTTGGTCAGGGAGTTATGGAAAAAAAAGACGACGTAGATTTAACCCCAATTAGAAGAAAAAGGATTAAAGAGTATTTGGCTTCAACAAAGTCCATCTCCAACTATCCAGATAGCTATGATCGAAACAGACAGAGCAGGATAAAAGAGATCATGCAAGCTTTTGATGAAGTAGTTCCCGATGAAGTGGAAGTGGTCAAACAAATAGAAAAACCAAATTTAAAAGTAAGAACTAGAAGTCTAGAAAAGACATCTCTTGAAAAAGAAGTGTTGGTTTACGACCAGAATACTGAACCAGAATCAAAAACAATCTTAAAAACCAATCAAGTTGCCCAAAAAATAGGTGTTCCGGTTACTGAGACCACCAATGCTGAGGTACATAGTCTTTTAGATCAAGAGAGCAAAGATAGTTCTAACCTTCAGCAAGGAGCCTATGCCACTAACTCAGATACTAGTAATCAAGATAGTTCAGACCAAGATGCAGCTGTTTTCAATGCTTCACTACCATTTCCCAGCAAACCAACTGTACCCAATAAATTAGTGGGGATGGTTTTGACTGCTAATAATGAGCTGATTCCAGAGGCAGTCGTAGCAATAAAAGATGAACAAAACAGAGTGGTGAGAGCAGTTAAAAGCAATGCCCTAGGTCAATTTTTCATCAGTACCCCACTTAAAAATGGCAGCTATAATATTAAAATTACACATCCCAGATATCAATTTAACTCACAAGAGGTTATCCTAAATAATGATTTGGTTGAACCGATAGAAGTTAGAGGTTTAAGATAAAAATCTGCTAATATTAAATATGATTCCTGCCTATGCCTGATCCAAAGACCATCTCCTCCACCAGCCAAAACTTCTTAGATATTTACGACATAATTAATGACATCGTTATTCTTAAAAATGGTTCTGCATCAGTTATTTTAACCGTTAATGCCATGAACTTCGGGCTACTGGCAGAACAAGAGCAAGATGCTGTTATTTATGCTTATGCGGGATTATTAAACTCCATCAACTACCCCATTCAAATTTTAATTCAATCTCAAACTAAAGATGCCTCTTCTTATCTAAACCTATTGGATGAAAGAGTTAAAAAAACCAAGGATAAGCTGAAACAGTCATGGATTAGACGCTACAGTAAGTTTGTGAGTGATTTAATCAGAGAAAGAAATGTCCTAGATAAAAAATTCTTTGTCATCATTCCAGCAAGTTCTTTAGAAATGGGTCTCACTCCAACTCAAGATCTTATCTCTGGTTTTAAGGAGCAATCCATCGATGGTGTTGAAAAAAGTGTTATCTTAGAAAAAGCAAAAAACCTGCTTGATCCTAAAAGAGATCATATGATTGCTCAATTCAATCGGATTGGTCTTTATGCAAAACAGTTATCAACAGAAGAAATTATTAGATTGTTTTATACTAATTACAACCCTGAGGCCAGCGAGGGTCAACAAATAACAAATAGTGAGAATTACACCACAGCCTTGGTGCAAGCTCAGATAAGAGGAAATTATATGAATGATCAAGTCCAAGACTCAGTGCAGCCCACTGATATGAGTTCAACCACTCAACCAGAACCTACTCCTGCTACTACTCCGGCAGCAGATCCAGTTGCACCAACTATTGATCCTGTAGCTCCAGCTACTCCTGTTCAACCAGTAGCTGAGGTAGCAGAGAATAACTCCGCTCCAGTAGGAGTAAATATTAGTGAGTCACCAGTTTTACAAAAGCCAGCTGTAGCAAATGTATCACCAGCAACAACCCCGGTTGCTCCTTCAATTGACCCAGTTGCTCCAGTAGCTCCGGCTATGCCTACTCCGACTGCGCCAACTATTGATCCAGTGGCTCCAGCCATGCCTGCACCAGCTGCTAATCCAATGCCAACACCAACTATGCCAACACCAACTCCAGCGGCTCCAGCTGTCTCTACTCCGGTTGAGAACGCCTCCGCAGATGGGGCAGTTCCCAGTGTTGATAGCACTCAAGAAAACATTAATGAAACCATAAATCAAATGACGGAAAAACCAACTCAATAAATGTCCTTCAAGCTGCCCTCACTATTTAAGAAAAAAGGCGATGAAGAAGAACAAGTCGCAAATAAAGACAAACAAAATCTAGAAAGAATAGAGGAGTTTAGTCGTGGCTTAGTTACTATCCAAGATATCATCGCTCCAGAAGCGATCGAGGTTGATTTTACTTATCAAAAAATCAACTCCACTTACACCAGAACTCTATTTGTAGCTGGATATCCTCGAGTTGTACCGGCTAACTGGTTATCACCATTGATTAACTTCCCTCATCAGATCAATACCTCGATGTTTGTTTTCCCAGTTGATTCTAAAGAAATTTTAGACAACCTGAAAAGGAAAATAACTGAAATGGAAGCTGAGATTCAATCTGATCTAAGAGCCGGTAAAATCAGCAACATTAATACTGAGGTTAAGCTAGAGGATGCTAGGGTTATTCGTGAACAACTCGCTAAAGGAGCTGAGAGATTTTTCCAATTTGGTCTTTATGTAACTATCAAGGCTAGCTCACTCAAGGAGTTAAATAAAGTTACTTCATCTGTCCAGTCAACCCTGGGTTCATTACTAATTGTTTCTAAAAAAGCAACCTTGCAAATGGGCGAGGGTTTTAAGACCACTCTACCAATGGGAATAGATAAGCTGGGGGTCACTAGGAATATGGATACCACTTCCCTAGCAACAACTTTCCCATTCACTTCATCTGAGTTAACGATGGAGTCCGGAATTGTCTATGGAATCAATGAACACAATGAATCACTAGTCATTTTTGATCGTTTTAAGATGGAAAATGCCAACATGGTTATTTTCGCCAAATCTGGTGCAGGTAAGTCATATACTGTTAAACTAGAAATTTTACGCCAAGTCATGTTTGGAACTGAAGTAATCGTACTCGATCCAGAACATGAGTACGAGGATCTCTCCAATGCAGTTGGCGGCGAGTACATTAATTTCACTTTCGGATCTGATGCAAAAATAAACCCCTTTGATCTTTCTGCTGTCTACAGAGAAGGAGAAAACGAACTGGGTCAAAAAATAATTTCTCTACATGGATTACTAAAAATAATGTTGGGAGATATGACCTCTAGACAGGAAGCAATTTTAGATAGAGCCTTGGTTGCTGCCTACAAAGCTAAGGGAATTACCCCTGATCCAGCTACGCAGACTAACCAACCGCCATTAATGGAAGACCTCTATAAAGCCTTAATTGGTTTTGAAGACGATGCGGCTGATGATCTATCGATGCGCCTAGAAAAATTTATCACTGGTTCATTCAGAGGTATTTTCGATCATGCCTCAAACATAGACATCACCAATCAGTTTACTGTTTTTTCTGTAAAAGAGATGGAGGAAGAACTGAGACCGATTGCGATGTACATTATTCTTGACTTCATCTGGACTAGAGTCAAAAAAGAACTTAAAAAGAGAATTTTAATTATTGATGAAGCCTGGTACTTCATGAAGCATAAAGACTCAGCCAGCTTTATTCATAGCATGGCCAAGAGAGCTCGAAAGTACTATTTGGGTATCACTACAATTACTCAAGATGTAGAAGACTTTTTACAAAATGAATATGGGAAAGCCATTGTGAGTAACTCTTCAATCCAGTTTTTGATGAAGCAATCCACTGCCTCCATGCAAACACTCACTGAGACTTTCTATCTCTCTGAGGGAGAGAGACAATTGGTAATGGCCGCAGATGTGGGTGAGGGAATATTTTTTGCTGGTCAGAATCATGTCGCGCTCCGAGTTGTTGCTAGTGAAGATGAAGATGCAATTATCACCACCAATCCAGAAGAAATAGTCAAGAAAGAAATTGCAAAAACTTCGACTGGGGTTAAAAAAATTAAATTTCCTAGGGAAAAATCACTCCTTAAAACAAACAAACCTAAGCCTAAACCACCAGAAAAGAAGAAAGAGGCCCCCAAGGATTACTATCAAAGAGAAGATGATGGTAAGAAAAAGACAATTGATAGTCCCAGGGAAAATGTCCAGAAACAAGATAAGGTTGAAGATGTTAATAGAAGTGAGCAGAAAATCACCAAGCCCAATAATGCTCCTAAAAAAACAAATCGGGTTCGCTATACGGTTGATCAGTACACTCCCCCTGAAGTGTTTAAAGACAATAAATAATTTTAGCCATAACCTTAAATTTGCTCTTGCCAATTGTGGAAAACTCTGTGTATAACTACATCACCTCCCAACGCCTGTCCGCATAATTAACTAATATAGAAAGAAGCAGCTGTGTCTACTCAAGAGTGGTCGAATGAAAAAGTTAAAGAAGTTTGGCAAACAGCTTGTGCTCAACTTGAGTTAGAGCTAAGCCAAGGAGTTTTCAATACTTGGATCCTCCCCAATCCTCTAATTCAAATTTCAGCTACTGGTCAAAAAATAACTGCCACTATTGTTAGTCCCACTGGATTTCACGCCACCAACCTCAAAGGTAAGTTTGGGGCTCATCTCACCAAAGTCTTATCAGGAGTGACTGGAAAATCAGTTCAGATTGATTACCAAGTTGGAAATCCCATGCTAAGAAGAAATGAAAATAAGACATCTACTCACAATTCCCAGCAACCAATTAAATCAAACCAGGCTCAACCATCAACGCAATCACCTCGAGTTGAAGATCTATTTTCGGAGGCCAATGCTCAATCGGTAGAGAAAAACCAAGCTCAAGTTCGAGCTAAAACAGTCGGTCTACAAAAAGATTATGTGTTTGAAAATTTTGCTGTTTCTTCCAGTAATGAAATGGCCCATGCGGCAGCAACGGCTGTTTCCCAAAATCCAGGTGAATCATACAATCCTCTCTTCCTCTATGGAGGCGTGGGAGTAGGTAAAACCCACCTTATGCAAGCTATCGGCCACAATATTCTATTAGCTAATCCTAGCTCCAAAATAGTCTATTCAACTGGAGAAGAGTTTACCAATCAAATCATCAATGCTATTCAGACAAAAAAAACAATTAATTTTAAGAGTCGTTATCGCAATGCAGATGTTTTACTTCTAGATGATGTACAGTTCATAGCTGGAAAAAATAGTGTCCAAGAAGAATTTTTCCATACTTTCAACGCCTTGGCTAAAAACCACAAGCAAATCGTCTTAACTTCAGATAGACCTCCTCATGAGATTTTACTTTTAGAGAGTCGACTTAGGTCACGCCTTGAAGCGGGACTAATGATCGATATTCAACAACCCTCATTTGAGCTGAGAACAGCTATTTTGCTAATTAAATCCAAGTCACTAAACATTCCTGTCTCAATTGAGATGGCGAAAATGATTGCCGCTCGTGTCGACAGTGCTAGAAAAATAGGTGGTATTCTCAATACTCTTAAATCTGCAATTGAACTCAGAGGAAAAGAGCTTAGTCTTGAGCTAATTGAGAGAACTCTAATCACTGAAGCCGATCAAAAAAGACCCAAACTTAACGTCAAAATAAATGATGTTATCAAAACTGTCTCTGACCACTACCACCTCAAGCAACAAGCAGTAAAAGGTAAAAGTCGCAAGAAAAAGATTGCCCTCTCTAGACATGTGGCCATGTATATTTGCAAAGAAGATCTCGGTGAATCTTATGCTGAAATAGGAAGATGGTTCTCTGGAAGAGATCACTCTACAGTTCTCCATGCTTATCATAAAATTCAAGGATTAATTCAAGAGGATGATTACATTCAACAAGAGGTATCAGCCATTAGAATGTCTCTCGCGGGCTCGAGGTAAACACAATTGAGATGATAATGTTTTCAACAATTGTTAATAAGTCTGTTGAAAACTACGTTAATAAGTACTTAATAAAAATGGAAAACTTTGTTAACAAGCATCTAAAACTGACTTTTCACCAAATTATTCATTTATTTTCCACCGCATATTTCAACACTTCCAACCAACTTTTTCCACAGCCTAAATTTATTAAAATACTCGATTTACAGACTCCACTTTTACTACTTACCAACACTCCCTATTACTACTAAAACTAATTAGATATAATATAAACATGAAACTAGAAATCTTACAAGAAAATTTAAACACTGCTCTAACTCAGCTTCATCGGATTATTCCTAATAAGCCTCAATTACCTATTCTCTCTTCAATTTTAATAGACGTTTCTAAAAGCAATATCACTCTCTCAGCAACAGATTTATATGTAGGAATTAAAACTACAATATCTGGAAAAATAATCGAAACTGGTAAGTTAGCTATTCCAGGTAAGATTTTTTACAGCAGTATTAATTCACTTAATCCTGGCAAGTTAACTCTGTCATTAAAAGAAAATACTTTAACTATTAATTCGCAGAACAATAAAACTACCATTCAATGCTTAGATGCTACTGATTTCCCTGATTTTCCAGTTATGAATGGTGAGACTCACTCACTTAGCACAGTTAGTTTGGAAAATATTCAAAAAATGGTGGGCTTTAGTACTTCAATTGACCCGACTAGACCAGTTTTAACATCTTTATTATTCCAATTTGATCAAGATGGATTATTAGTTGTTGGTACAGACGGGTTTAGGTTGTCTACTTTGAAATTGCCTGCCGAAAAAATGGACTCGAATGTCCAATTTCTAGTTCCGGCAAAGGCGATTAATGAAGTTACTAAGATAACTTCTACTCAAGATGTAGAAGTTGTTTCTTTAAAAATATCTGAGGAATTAAAACAATTAGTGATGGAAATAGGTTCAACTCAACTTTTTGTAAGGTTGATAGAAGGAGAATATCCTCCATTTAACAAGATTATCCCCACTCAGTATTTGTTTGAGGCTGAATTAGATGGAGCTGAGTTTGAGAATCAGCTTAAAAGAGCTCAGATTTTCGCTCGAGAATCATCTAACATTATTCGCTTAAAGTTTTCTAAAAATGAGTTGCTTATTACCGCAGTCTCTTCTTCCTATGGAAAGCATGAGGGAAAAATGAATATTGAGGTGAATGATGGTGAAGAAGGCGAGATTGCTTTTAACTCTAAATATTTATTGGACTTTATGTCTACTCTAAAGCCAGAAAAAATAAAATTTCTCATGAATGAGAGTTTAACCCCAGCCATGATGAGGCCTGATAATCAAGAAAATTATCAATATGTGGTGATGCCTTTTAGGGTTAATGAGTAGTATGTTATAATTCTGCACCTATGTCGAAGAGAACTAATCAACCTAAAAAGAAAAAACGAGCCAGAAAACATGGTTTTTTAGCAAAGATGAGCACTCATGATGGTCAAAACACTATCAAGCGTCGTCGAGCTAAAGGTCGGTCGAGCCTATCTGTCTAGGGTTTGATTTCTTATAATATCCTTAATGATTCCTAAAATTTATAAACTTAGACTGAGAAAAATAAGCGGCTATTTCAGTAGCTGCAAGCGCTATTTCTCTAAATATTTCCTAGTTTTTTATCGCCGCCATGATGGTAATAACACTAAGGTAGTGGTGGTGGTACCAAAGAAGATAATTAAGTTGAGGGTGAATAGAACTCAAATGAAGCGTCAGATTTATAGCCTATGTTTACCTCTTCTGAGAAAATCAAAGGGACTAGAATTAGTTTTTGTGATTAACAAGAGCATAACAACTGCTTCTAGAGAAGAAATATTTGAAAATATTAATAATATTTTCTCTAAACTAGATAAATAGTCTTGAAATGAAGTTACTCTACTTATTTTATCGTTCACTAACAGTTTTCAAACATACTTTATTGGTAAGTGTATTTGGTTATAGCTCATACTGCCATCACTCGCCTAAATGCAGTGAATATACACTTCAGTGCGTGCAAAAAGATGGTACAATCAGAGGACTTTGGAAGGGTTTTAAAAGATTATTAACTTGTTGGTAAACATCACTTATGCAGTTTTTCACTGATTCCTTTTTTGAAATTTTATTATTCTTATATCAATTTACTGGTAGCTTAGGTTTAGCAATTATTGTGATGACTCTAATCATTAGGTCAATTTTAGTTCCGCTAACACTCCCCTCTTTAAAAGCTAGAAAAAAAATAACTGATATCCAACCAGAGGTAAATAAGCTCAAGAAAAAACATGGCAAAGATAAAAAAGCTTTGCAAAAAGCTCAAATGGAGCTTTATCAAAAATATAATGTTAATCCTCTTTCTGGATGTATTCCTCAGTTGGTTCAATTAGCTGTTTTGATTTTTCTTTACAGAGCTTTAATTAGCTTCTTAGGACATGATGTAATTGATGGGAATGGGATAAATTCGGCTTTTTTATGGTTGGACTTAACTCAGCCAGATTCTAGATACATTTTACCAGTAGTAGCTGGAGTGTCTCAGTTTATTTTATCTTTAATGATTTCTCCGGGAGGAGAAGTGAGAGACATTGTTCCTAATAAATCTAAGAGTAAGAAAATTAGAAAAGAAAATAAAAAAGAAGAAGATACCGCTGGGATGGCGGCTAGTATGCAACAGCAAATGTTGTACATGATGCCAATTATGACCGTCTTCATTGCGGCTAAGTTCCCATCAGGATTAGCTGTTTATTGGGTTATGACAACTGTCTTTAGCATTGGTCAACAATATTTTATTAGTGGCTTGGGTGGTTTGAAAACCTACCTAGTCAGAGCGCAAGCTCTGTTAAATAGAAAATAATTTAGGAGAAAACTATGAAAATAGAGGAATATTTAATTAGCATCTGTCAACACTTAGGCTTGGTTGATGACCAGTTTAAAGTCGAGATGGAGAAAACTGATGAAGCTATTAACGCTAAAATCGTTCTTCCAGAAGAAGAAAGTGGTTTATTTATTGGCTATCACGGAGAGACATTACAAGCTATCCAAAGAATGATTAGAATTTCTTTTTATGAGGAACTGGGTGAAAAAAGATTTAAATTGAATGTGAATGACTATCGAGAGCAACGCCAAGATCAGTTGAAAGAAAGAATTGTTAACATTGCTCAGCGAGTTTTAGAGACTGGTGAAAGCTATACTTTTTCATATCTTTCAGCTCATGATCGTTTCTTAACTCATACTATCCTAGCTGAAGATGAGCGCTTTGCAGACCTAGAAAGCAAATCTGAGGGTGAGGGCAGAGATCGATATTTATCTATCCAATTAAAAAAAGGATGAATAGTTTAAAAATTTACACTGATGGTGGCGCTAGAGGCAACCCTGGCCCAGCTGGGATTGGTGTTTTTGTAATTAATCAGCAGCAAGAGCTCATTTATTCAGAGTCAAAATACATCGGACGGGCAACTAATAACGAAGCAGAGTATAAAGCCTTTTTAGCCTCACTAGAGTGGCTAGTAACGTATATAAAATCTAATTCAATCGACAGTGTTGAGTGGTTTCTAGATTCGAAGCTAGTTGTTGAACAAATAAAGCGAAACTGGAAAGTTAAAGAGCCAAGAATGGCAGAGTTTGCTGAACAAGCATGGAGTCTACTCTCCCCTCTTAACTGCAGGTATGAAATATCTCATGTAAAGCGTGAATTAAATAAAGAGGCTGATGCGTTAGTCAATAAAGCATTGGATGCCATATAATAAGGCTGATGTCTGCCTTAATAACTCATACACTAGAGGGAAAATTAGAAGTTCTATTGGTTGCTAAATCAACTAAATTTTCACGTCTTTTAATAGAAAAAATAGAAGAACAGGCTCAGTTGGGGGTTGTTCTTATCTCTCCTGCTGACTTTATTTCAGGAGAAGAAAGAAATGAAGATTGGTACAAGGTTGTCTTATTACTAGAGGGCTTACTAGACGAGGATTTGCCTGAAATTATTGAGTCTAATCTTTTATTTAGTGGGATTACTATAATAGCTCCAATAACAACTGCTGTTAAACCTGGTAAATCAGAGACTGATGGGTGGATTAAACAAGTTGAGAATGAATATAATTTTTTTAAATCTTTGAGTGAAAGGGGCGATATATCGTCATTTATACTTTATTCAGATTTAATAAAAAAAGATTCTGTAATACTAGATTTTTTCAATAATCAACTCAGTAGGGGTTTATTGATTGATCCAAATATCGAATTGAATTTACAAACTATAGATGAGTTAGCTTCGATATTGGCAACAACTATTCTTAAGCCCAAGAAAAAAATAAACATTATTAAGGGCGGATTTAGAAAAAGTGGTGTTTTCCTAGAGGGAATTAAGAAACTATATCTGAGTCAGCACTCAGCTGGATTGCTAATCAAAAGAGTTCAGTTAGAAATAGCAGAACATCCAGTAAGCGAATTACTAAGCAAAATGAATCGAGAAAAAACTATCGAAAATAATCAGAAAATAAGTTCTATCATCAAACAAATAATGTCTTTCATGTCTGATGTTGGTGAAGATAAAAAAGATTCAAGTGACAATGAAGATCTGCTTAAGCCACCGACTAAAAAAACATTGGTTAAAGAATGGAATAAAACAGACGCGGTTCGTCAGAATATTAGACTTGATTTAGAGCACGATCTTAATGATTCAGTCGAAAAGGTTGAGAAAGTTGAAGAGTTGAAGATAAAAGTAGAAGTTAATTCTGAGTTGCCTGAAGACAAACAACCTGTGGTCTTAGATAGTTTTTTCAAGAGTTATCGAGATAAAGAAAAACAACAACATCTTCAAAAAATAGCTAAAAGTACTCAGGTCGGTTTTCGCAAACTGAAAAACCAGAAATTCTTGTTTGGAGGTGGGATATTGATAACTCTAACTGCTTTGAGTATTTTGATTTCAACGATAGTATTTATTATCAACATATCTCAAGTACAAGAAGGTGTTCTGTCCTATCTAGGCTCAAGGTCGATGCCGTTTACCGCGCAGCAAAAAAAACTTGTTGAGCTGAGTGAAAATGTTGATAAGCTTGAGGGAAGGTTGGCTTTAGTTAATAAGTGGTTTTCAACACCTTTCTTCTCCGAAGCTTTTCAGCTAATTGAAATTAGTCGTCTCATAGTTGGTTTAGATGACCAGATTGACAATTTTAATCAAGTCACAGCTTCTTTCTTTCAGCAAGTCATGCTTCAAGATGGAGCTGGTTCTTTAGAATTAGTTAATAAAGAGAGTATTGATGTTTTCAGAAACCTCTCTCTCTTGAGCGCGGAGTTGAAAAACTATCCACTAGATGAGCTCTCCCCAGAGCAGTCTCAACTAATTACTACCTACCAAAACTCAATTTCTGAACAAGAAAGGAAGATAAATCAGTTTCAGCAGCTCTCCCCTCTTTTACCAGGGATAATTGCCCAGGATGGAGCGAAAACTTACGCGTTAGTATTACAGAACAATCAAGAGCTTCGGCCAACAGGTGGCTTTATTCAGGCAGTAGCCTTATTGAGTTTTAAGGATGGGTCTTTAGTCAATATTCAGGTTGAGGATGTCTACACATTAGATCAACAATTAAAAGCTATTATAAGTCCACCTGATGAAGTTGCTAAATATTTGGGTGAGGAAAGATGGTACTTGAGAGATAGCAACTGGAATCCTAGCTTTCCAGATACAGCCAAACAAATAAAGTGGTTTTTGGAAAAAAGTATTGCCGTCAAGGTTGACGGGGTAATCGGGCTTAATCTCAAGGTTCTGGAAGAGATAGTAGCTGTTTTAGATCAGGTTGAGATAGACGAGTACAATGAGGTTTTGACAAAAAGAAATCTCAGCGAAAGAATGGAGTTTCACTCGGAAGTGCAGCTAGTAGAAACCACTGAAAAGAGAGATTATTCCGAATTAATCTTCCTTAAGATCTTAAATAAAATTCAGCATCTACTTGCCGAACAAGTATCTCCACTGCTCTCTTCTCTATCGAGAATGGCTGACTCCAAAGAACTATTGATTTCAATCTTTAATGAAGATAGTGTAGCAACTTTTGAATCATTGGGCTGGGATGGTTCAATTGTAGATCCTGCTTGCCCAACTGTTTTCGATGATGACGAATGTTTAATTGACACTCTAATGCAAGTCGAAGCTAATATCGGAGTTAATAAAGCTAACTATTATTTAGAAAGACAAGTTGATCATAGTATATCTATCAATTCACAGCAGATATCTCACAAGCGGGTGATTACTTTTAAAAATAAAGCTCAGACCAATGCTTGGCCAAAGGGCCCCTACAAATCATATTTAAGATTTTATCTGCCGGAAGAATCAGAATTTAAAAGTATCGAGATTAATGGACAGAATATAGGTTTAGATAATCTTACTATTAAAAAAGAGTTTGGCAGAAAAATGGTCGGGGTGTTAATAGAGGTAGTTGTCAAATCAGAGCTCAAGCTCCAGCTAGAATATTCGTTGGATCATGACCAGCAAACTCCCTTTACATATGCGTTTTTTGATCAAAAGCAATCCGGAGCTAGGGATGTCTCGCCTCGAGTATTTTTAAACCATGATCCAGACCTCTCCCCCGTTTTAATTGCCCCACAAGCTGAAGTTCAGGGAGAAGTAATTGTGTTTAATCCATCTAGAGATACTGGACATGTTTTTGTAGGTGTATCTTTCGAATAAATTTCCACGTGAACTAGACTTAATGGAAACTTAATATTTGTTTTCACGTGAAAACAAATGACATCATTTCTAGATTTATAATAACCTGGTATAATACTCTTCTCACTAGATAATATTTTATTTAAAAAAAACATGACAAAAATTACATTTCCAGCTACCACTCGAGAGCTTAAAGGGAAAAAAGTTAGAAGACTGAGGGCTCAAAATATCGTCCCGGGGAATGTTTATGTGTCTGGGGGAGAGTCTATCGCTATTCAGTTCTCTGGCAAAAAATTCATTAAACTTTACGAAGAAGCAGGTGATACTGGATTAGTTTATTTAGAGATTGGTGATTCTAAGAAAAGTAAGCCAACTTTAATTGATGAGGTTCAGGTTGACCCTGTATCTGGAGATGTTATTCACATTTCATTCAAAGAAGTTGATCTTAAAGAGAAAATTGAAGTAGAGGTACCAGTTGAAATTATTGGGGAGTTAGATATTAAAGAGGCGGTGATGGTGCAGGTCAGAAATAGTATAGTTGTTGAGGCCTTGCCAAGTGATTTGCCAGAGAAATTTGAGGTTAAGCTGAGTGAGTTGACCGAGATTGGACAATCAATTACTCTCGCTGATTTAGACTTTAATAAGTCTAAGGTTTCTCTAGTGGAAGTTGAGAATGAAGAAGATTGGGAGAAGCCAGTTATTCTGGTTCAAGAACAGCGACAGGAAGAAGTTATTGAGGCTGTCGAGGAAGTTGATATTGATGAAGAAGAGGGTGTTGAGAAAACTGACCAAGCTACTGAGGAAAAGAGTGACGCTGAGAAAACTGAAGACGACTCTGCTAAAAAAGAATAAAACTCATTTTACTAAAAAGAATTATTGTTTGGATCAAGGCTTAATGCTTTGTTTCTTAAGTAAGTACTTTGTTGTTCATCCCCCAAGGCTTTATTGATATTAGCTAGGTTCAGCAGAATATCTTTATGAGTAGGTTGTTTTTCTAGTAAGCTTTCTAAGCTATTTTTTTGTTGAATTAATTTTTCTTTCACATCAAGGCGATGCTCTTTTTTTGCAACTGCTGAGAGGTGGGTTGAGAAAATAATTCCCGCGACACTGAAGATGAAGACGAAAATTATTAAAGATTTATAGGAAAGTAATCTATTTATGGCCAGTCTAAGAATAAAGGGAGTGATTCTTAATAAAAGAATGACTGTGAAAAAAGGGAGAAATAAAATGTGCATGATAAATATTTTAGCATGAGTAGGTGTGGTTATACTTTGTAAGTATAAAGTGGGTGGACGGGGTGAATATTCATCTGCATCAAACAGACTTGACATAGTTTGCAGTTAACTATAAACTATAAACTATGAAGACAAATACTAGTTTTAAAATTATTTCTATTATTAAAGATAATGGCCAGGTAAGACCACATGATTTAGTAAAAAATCTAGGCATTAGTCAAGTAGCTGTGCATAAACAGCTTAAAAAGCTAGTATCTCAAGGAAAGCTAGTTAAACAGGGAAAACCACCCTTAGTTTTTTATAGTTTACCTGGGGAAAATGTCTTTCAAAAAGCAAAACTTAATTTACCAGATAGTGCGTTAGATCTTATTAAAGATAATTATCTATATGTAACTGCAACTGGGCAGCTTAAATACGGTGTGGATGGTTTTATTTCTTGGTTTAATAATACTCGCCAAAATCAAGATATTGTAAGTTTGGCTCAAGAGTATATTCAATTAAAAAACAAGTTTTCTTTGGATGGAGACTTATTGAAGGCAACTAATAAATTTAAAAACACTTTCAAAGATTGCTTTCTTAAAGAGGTATATTATTCTGATTTTTATAGTTTGCCAAAGTTTGGTAAAACAAAATTAGGGACGATGGTTCTTCATGCTAAACAGTCACAATATGAACCTTTAATTAAAGAAATAGTTAGTCGGGTTAAGCCAGATATAGAGAAAATCATTTCTGAAAAAAAAATTCAGGCTGTAGCATTTATTCCACATTCAATACCTCGAAAAATACCCTTTTTAAAGATATTCAAAGAGCAGTTAAACTTAGGTTTGCCGAAAATTGATTTAGTTAAAGCTTATAGCGGGGAACTACCTGTGGCTCAAAAAAGTTTGTCAAAACTAGATGAAAGAATTCAGAATGCTAGAGAAACAATTCTAGTTAAAAATAGTAAGATTGATTTTAAAAAAGTTTTATTAATTGATGATGCCGTTGGCTCTGGAGCAACTCTAAATGAATCAGCTCAAAAAATTAAAAATAGAGGAGTGGAGAAAGTTTTTGGTTATGCAATTGTTGGTAGCATGAAAGGCTTTGAGGTTATTAGCGAAGTCTAGTGAGGCCAGTTTGAAACAATTAACAGTCCACTGTCTTTTTTATCGACAAAACCTTCTTTTTGAAGTGTCTGCCAGATGGACTCAGTTACAAAGGGAATGAAGGGGTGGAGGAGTTTGAGAAAAGTAATTAGGCCCTTAATCAAGGTTGATTGAGATATTTCTCCAGCTTTTGATTTCTCGATGCACTCATCACAGAACCAGTGCCAAAATTCGTTGTAAAGAGTTTCTGCTGCGAGTCCAATTTTGAAGTCGTTTAGTTGTCGAGTTATTTCTTGAGTAATGGTGCTTAGTTTTTCCAAATACTCAGTATCTCCTGTACCTTTTGTCTCACTTTTTTCACTCATAAGGATAAAACGAGTTGCGTTCCAAAGTTTATTGGTGAAGTTGCGAGTGGCTTTGAAGTCACCATCACCAACTGATTTGTCCAGCCCAGCACTAGAGCGGATGACTAGTGCCATGCGGAGTGCATCAGCGCCGTACTGTTCTATTTTTTCGAGAGGATTAATGGTATTGCCCTTACTCTTACTCATTTTTTGGCCTTTAGCATCGCGGATTAATCCATGGAGATAAACATTTTTGAAGGGTACGTCATTAGTTTTGTTGAGTCCCATCATCAACATTCTCATTACCCAGAAGGGAAGAATGTCATAGCCGGTCTCCATGACATTGGTAGGGTAGAAGCGGCTAAAATCATTGAGTTGTCCAGTCTGAAGAGTGGTATACGGCCATTGAGCTGAGCTAAACCAAGTGTCAAAAGTATCTGTCTCTTGGAGATAATTTTCTCCAGGTGAGGTGGGGGAGATGATATATTTAATATTAACTGGAGCCCGGAGTTCTTGGAGACCTTTCTCAATTTCATCTAGCGAATATTTGCCCTCATATAGGTTTAAAAGCTCTTTCAGTGTTCCTTCAATCCGTTCGTTATTTTTTATAAACACTACGTGGATATTTGAATTATCGGTGGAGTACCAAACTGGCATGCGGATGCCCCAGACTATTTGACGACTGATATTCCAATCATGAAGATTCTCCAGCCAATGCTTGAGAATTTTGTCATGGCCAGCTCCGTGAACTTTTACTTTCCCCTCATCTAGAGCCTGGAGGGCTTTTTCTGTTAAGGGTTTAACCTCAATAAAGAATTGGGGGAGAGGAAGAGGCTCGATGACTGTTCCACAACGATAGCAGGTGCCGATGCTGTGTTTATAATCTTCATCTATTTTTACCATCAGTCCTTTTTCTTGCATGTCTTTAACAATCTCTTGACGAGCCTTTTTAAGATACATACCCGCATAAGGACCAGCTTCTGCTGTCATATGTCCACGATAATCAATGATTTGCTTGGGGCCAGGAATTTCATCTTGATGTCGTTGCCAGACTTCAAAGTCATTGAAGTCATGGGCTGGGGTAATTTTAACTACTCCTGTCCCAAACTCTGGATCGACGTACTCATCGGCAATGACTTTGAGTTTGAAAAGGCCATTCAAACCTTCTACTTCAACTTCTTGGCCGATGTATTCTTGATAGCGCTTATCATCAGGATGAACTGCAATAGCGGTGTCGCCAAATTTAGTCTCTGGTCTAGTAGTGGCAAGAGTAAAAGGCCCGTATTTCATGTAGTAGAGAGGAGATTTCTGCTCTTTGTGATTGATCTCTAGCTCACTAAAGCCAGTTCCACAGTGAGTGCAGTAGTTAACGAGTTTGACATCGCGGTAGACTAATTTTTGATCAGCGAGCTCTTGGAAGGTTTGAGTGACAATTTTAACAATATCTTTATCAAGCATGAATTTGAATCTAGACCAGTCTGCACTCGCGCCCAGTTTTTTAAGCTGATTGACCGCCACGTCTGAGTTTTCTTGAACATAGTCCCAGATCATTTGGTAGAGAGTTTCACGATCAAAATCAAAGCGACTTTGGCCTTTTTTCTTTAATTTCTTTTCAAAAACAAACTGAGTTTCTATACCAGCATGGTCTGTACCAGGTAGCCAAAGAGTGTCGTCGCCAAGCATGCGGTGATAACGAACTAAGATGTCTTCCAGGGTGGCAAACATGGCGTGACCGATATGAAGTGGGTCGTTGGCGTTGGGAGGGGGCATTAGAATACAAAATGGCTTAGAGTCATTTTTATTTTGCTTAGCTGGCTGATTATCACTATCTGGATTGAAGGAGTTGCTCTTCTCCCACAAGTCGTAAATTTCTTGCTCGTGATCTTGGTGTTGATAGCGCTTGTCCATAAAGGGAATTATACACTAGAGGAGGTCTGAGTTTTTTTGTAAGATTTATTCTTTATTGAAAATGGTACCATTTTGGTACCATTTTAGAGGGTGATCTAAAAACCGATGATCCTTGGAAGTTATATAAAAATTGTATGATCCTCAAAACAGGTCGACTTCTACATTTGAGAAGGTGAGATTTATTGATTTATCTTGTGTTCTTTTGCAGCCACTGACTAATTTGCCCGACACTCATCCCTTCGTTGTCGACTGCTAGACACAAGCTTATTATTTTTTCTGTATTAGCATCAATATAATAATTATTAACATATAGAAAACGCTTCATGGTTTCATAAGCAGTTCTCTTATTACCATCTAGAAAAGCATGATTCATGACAAGTGAATGTAGTAATGCTCCTGCTTTTTTGTAAATAGTTGGATATAAATCATCACCAGCATAAGTAGCTTTACACCTTTCTAGCCCAGAATGGAGGAGAGCAAAATCTCTAACTCCCTGTGCTCCTCCAGAGCGCTCAATAATTTTTTCATGAAGATATAAAACTTGTTCAATATCTAGAGAAGAGAAATCTGTCATAGGTTTGCCAATTTTTCCAATACTTCTTTATCTTCTTCTATGTTTTTATCTACCCAATCCATGAATTCTGGAGTCACCTTAGAATGCATGACTGCTCTTTGTTCTGTTTTGGTCAGTTTTTTACCATGCTTAAGATCAGAACCGTCTTTAAGAGTGAGGTGTGTGGCTGGAGCTGCGTAAGCGACGTGAGAAGCTGAGTAGCTACCGACAATTTGATCTCCAGCTTGGAGCTCGTTTTCCTCAACGAATTTACTATCTAGAGTGACGGCATAGCTGTTACCGACTTTAATAACTTTTTGAGTTTTAGTGAAATCTCTCATAAATGTCTTTGTCTATTTTGTACTAACGCTATGTTATAACATGATGAGAACATAATCAATGATATAATTTATTTAATAATTTTTAACAAAGGAAAAAATGTTTCTACCTTTGCTCCCACTATTAATAGTTTTAGTTTTAGCTTCTTTGAAGCAAATAAATGAATATGAGCGTGGAGTAATTTACACCATGGGTCGTTATCAGGGGATGGTGGATCCAGGCTGGAGATGGGTGTGGCCAGTTTTCCAAAATTTCAGAAAAGTGGATATTCGTACTAAGGCAGTTGATGTACCTAAGCAAGAGACCATCACTAAAGATAACGTGTCTTGTAAGATGGATGCGGTTATTTATTACAAAGTAGTCGATTCTAGCAAAGCCATTAATGAGGTGGAGGATGTATTCTGGGCTGTTTCACAATTAGCTCAGACCACAATGAGAAGAATTACAGGTCAGGTGGACTTAGATGAGTTGTTGATTCACCGCGAGCAGGTCGCAGCTGATATTCTGAAATCAATTGACCCCGTGACTGACAAGTGGGGAATAGATGTGGATAGAGTAGAGCTAAAAGATATTGAGTTGCCTGGAAACATGGTGCGAACCATGGCTAAGCAAGCTGAAGCAGAGCGAGAGAGAAGAGCTACTATTATTAACTCTGAGGGTGAGGTGGTGGCGGCTAAGAATTTAGCTAAAGCGGCTGATTTGATGGCTAATTCAGATGGAGCTCTGCACCTAAGAACTCTCAGCGCAATTAATGATATTTCTTCAGATCAATCCAACACGGTTGTCTTTGCCCTACCTTTAGAGGTGTTGAGAGCCCTGGAGGGTCTGGCTGGCAGGAAAAAGAAAAAGTAGTTCATTCCCCAACCAAGTACTTCGCTGCCCAAGGTCGGTAACTAGATTTATAGGTTTCTTCATTAGTTACTTCACCGGCGGCATTTCTAATCACGTGGGTGAACTTAGCTTTGACTCCAGCTACAGCCCAGTCAATTTGTTTTTTTGTTCCCGTAGGCAGCGATGGATTTGGAAAATACTCAGTAGGAAGTGGATTCACATATCCCCAAACCTCGTGATCTTTAATCTCAGTGGTGCGACCGTCACTAGTTCCATAAATTTCCATCTTCATATATAGATTTTCACTATCAGTTTCTCCGTGGATTAAAATATGATGATCAGTGTCATTCACAAATCTAAAATCAGTTTCTCCAGAGTAAACAGTGGCATCAATTCCAGGCTTAGAGTTGAGTTCATAATAGCTGACCCGATAAGAATGGGGGAGACGACGAGTTACGTCTAAGCCAGCATCAAGCACAGCTCTAAAAGTAGTAGTGCTAACTTGGCAGACACCTCCGCCATCACCTAGTTCAGTTTTTCCATCTTTAATCACGTAAGCACTGCGGAAGCCAGTCTGAGCAGAGACTTCTCCTAAAGCTTTATTAAAAGAAAACTGTTCTCCCGGAGCAACGACAGTGTCAGTGATCCTACTAGTAGTCAGGGCTACGTTGTGAATTCGATTAACAATCGAGTGATCATACTCACTATCACCAAAACCAATTCTTTCGTTAATTCCTAAATCATTGGTACTAGCTAAAGTAATTTCTGGCTGGGTAGTTTTAACCGGCAGCCCCAACTCAGTGTTTGTTTGATTATGGATCCCAACTTTGATTTCATTGGCTTCGTCTGTAATAAAACTCTCCATAGTGCTTATTAATAGTTCTTGAGTTTGCTCTTTATTTAGCTCTAGGCCTTCGCGCTGGGGGACAAACTTATCTACTATTAGACTTTTCTCATCAAATTCAAATTCAGCATTTTGAGCTGGTCTAGAGACTATTTCTTGCCAAGATTCTAAAAGTAAGTTGAGCTCTTTTTGATTAAATCCTGTTGGAAAAGCAAGAAGAGAGATTAGTTTTTGGTCATTTAGATCCAACCTCACGTTTTCAGCACTTAAGATAAGTCTTTTATTAATCAATTTTGTAGCTTTTTCTTTAGCAGCTACAATTTCTTTTTTATTAAGAATAGTGCTGGTGGAGGCAATCTTAGCTTCTACGGCTTGCTCATGACCAATGTTTAGAAGCACTAACTGAGTAGTCTCATCAATCAGTATCTCTCTCCCAGGCTCTCCTTCATCGATATTTAGGCTATAAGGTGAGCCACTGTATCCTAAAATAGCTTTGGAATTATGGCCAACTAAATCAACTCGTTTTTTTAGTTCTTCTATGAAGAGTCCAGTCTTTTCTTCGCTATAAACCAAGCGAGTTTCAAACTTTAGAGGAATGAGTGAAGCCTTGGTAATTTCCCAGAAATTTTTGAAAGGGGAGCCAACTCGCCCGAAGTTGTAAGCCTGATCAATGGCTGCTTGATATTCTCTGCTAATTCCGAGTTGTGACGAGGAAGAAGCCACCGCAATTCCCTCTAATTCGATTGAAGTAAGGTATTCTGCAGGAAGTTTTAATTTGTGCTCTAAGAGCTGTAGGGTTTGGTTTTTGGTTAATCCACCAACATTAATACTATCTATTATAACTCCAGGATAGATTCTATCTTGGAAAATAAAGAAGAAGAGTATGCTACCGCTAATGGCTAAGATAAAGATCCCAGCCAAAAAGCCAGTTAGCCATGGCATCATCTTTTCACTTGTGATCATAATCAGGACTACTATATACTATGTTTAGCTTTATTATGTCAGATAAGTCCTTGCCTAAGCCAGTATTACCCAGAGATCCACTCCCAGATGATGGTGATAAAAAAGGTGATAAGCCGCAAATGCCTCCATCAGCTCGAGTGCAGTCGCCACTGACTCAGAAAAAAAATCCAGTTTTTTCAGCAAATCCAGCAAAGCCTCAAGTGACTCCTCCGTCTGTTAAACCATCGGGAGCAACTCCTCCCCCTTCAATGAAACCACCCACCATGAAGCCACCGGCCGGCATGCCTAAACCTCCTATATTTTCAGGAAAGCCAACTGATCAGCCTCCAGTGACAGGATCTAAGCTCCCAGTGACAGGATCTAAACCAGCTGCTGCAACTCCCAATAACTCGTCTGCCACTAAGTCTCCAACTCAACCTCCTCAGACTAAAAAGAAGCCATCCTTTGCTAATGTAAAGAATTCTCCGTTTAAGTACTTGCCTTTTATAATTGGTGGGTTAGTTTTAGTTGGCATTATTTGGTTTGTAATTAGCAAGTTTACTGGTAGTAAATCTCAACCAATTGCGCCGAGTGCAGTAAGTGATGTCGAGCAAGTTAGAAAGACAGTTCCTGCGGAAAAGCCAGCATTGATTTATTGGGGTTTGTGGGAACCAGATGGCGCTGTCAGAGATGTTTTGGATGATTTTGAAGAAGAGCACGTTGGGCTAAAAGTAAATTATGTAAAACAATCTCATAAAGACTATCGCGAAAGATTGCAGACTGCGATTGCTTCTAAAAATGGACCAGATGTTTTTAGATTTCACGCTAGTTGGACCCCAATGCTCACAGAAGAGTTATCTCCTATGCCACAATCAGTTATGACCGCGACTGAGTATCAATCTATTTTTTATCCATCAGCGTCTAAAATGCTGAACATTAATGGCCAAATAGTTGGTATTCCGTTAATGTATGACGGCTTAGGTTTGTATTACAACAAAGAAATGTTGATAGCTGCTAATTCAGAACCACCCAGCACTTGGGCTGAAGTTAAAATTTTAGCTAATAAATTAACGGTAAAAGAGGGTGGTAGTCTCAAGAGGGGAGGAATGGCAATTGGAAATTCTAGTAACGTTGAACATTTTGCCGATATCCTGGGATTGCTAATGCTCCAGAATGGAGCTGATCCAGCAGATCCTTCTTCTAAGGAGTCTCAGGATGCTTTATCTTTTTATACAAATTTTGTTAAAGAAGATGGTGTTTGGGACGATAAATTGCCAAGTTCTACAGTTGCTTTTGCCAGGGGCGATGCAGCCATGATGATGGCACCTAGTTGGAGAGCTCATGAGGTTAAGGCGATGAACCCAGATTTAGATTTTGGAATAGTTCCTGTACCTCGCTTGGGCGAAGAACGCCTTTCTTGGGCAAGTTTTTGGGCAGAAGGAGTAAGTACTGGATCAAAGAATCAAGATGACTCTTGGGCATTGTTGAAATTTTTAAGCTCGAGTGAAGTCCAAAAGAAGCTTTATAGTGATCAGAGTCAAGTTAGGACTTTTGGAGAAATTTACTCTAGAGTTGATCTGGCAAATGAGTTGGCAGGAGATGAACTAGTATCTCCCTTTTTAGAAGATGCTCCCACAGCTATTGGTTGGCACATGAGCTCATACACACATGATAACGGGATTAATGATCTTTTAATTAAATATTATGAAGATGCCATCACTGCAGTTTTGTCCGGAGAGGCAGTTGATAAGGCTCTTGAAACTGTGACTCAGGGCACTAATCAGACTTTGCGTCAATATGGTTTAAAATAAGCTCATGTTAATTTCTAGTGAGGCGGCAGTTTTACTTACCATTACCTATTCAGATCAGTTTAAATTTCCTTTGACTAAAAAAGAGATAGCTCAACGTTTAATTAAGATATCCGTGACTGAAAATAAGTTGGGAGAAACATTAATTAATTTAAGCAAGCTAAATTTAATTGAGAATAAGGGTGGGTTTTGGAAATTGAGTAAGGGCACCGATCAGGTTAAAAATAGGTTGAGAAGAGCTAATTACTCTCAACAAAAATGGTTGGAGGTTGATAAGTTATTGAGTGTTATTGGTTGGATTCCATGGATAAGAGGTGTGGCAGTTACTGGTTCGCTGGCTGTTGATAACGTAACTGTTAATGATGATATTGACCTAATGCTAGTAGTAGCTCCACAGAGACTATGGCTATCAAGAGTCTTAGTATCTTTATCATCTTTATGGGTTGGTAAGCGTCGAACTTGGCAGGGAAATGAGGAGAACAGTTGGTGTTTTAATCTCTGGCTAGATGACAAACATTTAGGCCTTCCTAAGAATAAAAGGAATTTATACTCTGCTTATGAGGTTTGTCAGACTAAGTGGATGCTAGATAAAGCTGGTATAGAAAAAAAGTTTTATCAAAACAACTATTGGGTAAAAAACTTATTGCCAAATTATTTTAATAGTAAGCTCATAGGCGCTTCTAAGATTATAGAAGCAGAAAAGAGTGGGTACGAGTCAGCTCCCATTTTGCGTTTCATTGGCCGAAAAATTTTGAGTATTTTAGACTTTTTAACTTTTAGCATTCAATATTTTTATATGTACTCTCATATGAGTCGGGAGAAGGTGAGTCTAAGCAATGCTTACTTCCACCCTCGGAGTACTAAGGGTCAAATTTATGAAAAATGGTTTAGTTCTTTAAAACAGATTCAGAGTCAAGATCGACGAGTAGTTTTAGTAACTGGCGTTTTTGATCTATTCCACCAAGAACATCAGAATTTTTTGAGAAAAGCCAAACTTGAAGGAGATCTGTTAGTAGTGGGAATAGAAACAGATGATCGAGTTAAAAAAAATAAGGGTCTTAGTAGGCCAATTGATGATCAGCAGAAACGACTTCAGCAACTACAGCTTTTTCCAGTGGTGGATTTAGCCTTCATTTTGCCAGAAAAATTTGATACCGCACAGGAGCACCTAGCTTTATTGAAATTAATTAAACCTCAGGTTTTAGCAGTCTCCTCTCACACTCCATATTTGGAGGAAAAGCAGCGGTTGATGAAAAAGGTGGGTGGTGAGGCAAGGGTTGTCTATCGACAAAACCCAGATATTTCTACTACAAGGTTAACAAAATTAACCTGAGTGGTTTTGGTGTATATTAAAAGTAAATAAAGAGGAGAGTTTATGAGAAGTTTACTAATAATTTTATTTGCTGGTTATATTTTTTCGGCATGCACACAAACTGCAACTACGCCAGTTAATCAAAATAGTGGTCAAGTTCCTGCTGCAGACCAAAAGGTAGGGGACACTAGTAAAACTGGCATGATTTCTCAGTCAGGATCAGTATTTTTTATCAATGTCATGGGTCAAGAGCCAGAGATAATCGAAAGTTATTCGATGGAGTTAGCTGATTATGTGGGGCAGACAATTACCGTTACTGGTCAGTATAGTGGAGATACTCTTTTTGTAGGGAGTGTGGATTAAATAATCTATGGCTAAAAACAAAACTATTTATAATTGTCAGAATTGTGGAGCCAGCCATCCTAAGTGGCAGGGTCAGTGTAGTCAGTGCGGAGAGTGGAATACTTTGGTTGAGGAGGTAGTGATAAAGGAGATGAAGGGATTGGGAGCTAGAAAAACTTTTTCCAAAACTGAGGTTGATAATAAGCTAGTGAGTTGGAGTCAGGTAAAATCGAAAAAAAGTAATGATCAGAGGATCACTACTCAGATTGAAGAATTTGACCGGGTGCTGGGGGGCGAAGGAAAAACGAAGGGAATAGTTCCGGGAGCAGTCATGCTGTTGGGTGGCGAACCAGGAATTGGCAAGAGTACGCTTTTAACCCAAGTAGTATTGAAGATAGCTAGTCAAAAGCTAAGTGCTCCAATTTTCTATGTTTGTGGAGAAGAAAGCCCACAGCAAATAGATCTACGAATCAATCGAATTCTAACAAAAGAACACAAAAAGATTTCAAAGAATAATTTAGAATTTGTGACTACAATTGACGTGGATGAGCTAGTAGAAATCATCAAAATAAAACAACCATCGTTGGTTGTGGTGGATAGTATCCAAGCGATGACAACTAGTGAGCTTTCTGGTGCTCCAGGTAGTGTGGGTCAGATTAGAGAATCTACCGATAGGCTGGCTGATGTGGCTAAAAGATTAAGCATTCCAATGTTTTTAGTCGGTCATGTAACTAAGGATGGAACGATTGCTGGACCCAAAACCCTTGAACACATTGTGGATGCAGTTCTTGAATTAAGTGGTGAAAGAACAGGTGAATTAAGATTGTTGAGAACTCTTAAAAATCGTTTCGGGGCGACTGATGAAGTGGGTGTTTTCAAAGTCGATGAAGTTGGTTTGGCTGAGGTGAGTAACCCCAGTGAGTTTCTATTAGAGAATGCTAAAACCACAGAACCAGGTTCTGCCACAGCTTGTGTGATGGAGGGCACTCGTCCTTTACTAATAGAAGTTCAAGCTTTGGTGGTGAAGTCTCAGCTGGCGATGCCAAGAAGAGTGGGGAGGGGAATTGATCTATCTAGAATTCAAGTTTTATCAGCCGTTTTACAAAAACATTGCCATCAGCCGGTGGATTATCATGATGTTTTCTTGAGTGCAGCCGGAGGATATAAGGTGACGGAGACAGGAATTGATTTGGCTTTATCAATGGCTTTAGTGAGCTCATTAAAGAACAAGCCCTTACCTCAAAACTCGGTTTTTATTGGTGAGGTGGGCTTACTGGGAGAGATTCGGAAGGTTAATTACCTCGAGCGCAGAATTAAAGAAGCTAAAAGACTTGGTTTTAAAAAAATTTACTCAAAAGAAACCCACGGCAGTGTTCGCGAGCTACTCAAACAAATTGGGTTTTAGCTTACTTCTGCTTTTTCTTGGCGTATCGCTCGCGGCTGACCTGAATGACTTTGTCTTTATTTTTATTGCTACTCTTGGCTAAAGATAGTGTTCTAGCAGGGAAAGGTTGTGATAATATTCCATCAACTGTAATCTTATTCACAATTTGATATCGTCCCAACGAAACTAAATCTTCAACAGTAAACTTGTTTCCATACTCTTTTTCAAATAGACTTGCATCTTCAGCTCCCATTACAAAACTAACAATATTACCGCAGTTACCAAAGATAGCCTTCTGGACTTCCTCTGGTATTTGGGCAATATATTGATTGGCTAAAACCAGATCTAACTTGTATTTTCGAGCCTCAGAAAGAATCTTAATAAACGAGTCGGTGGCGAAATTTTGGAACTCATCTACATAAAGATAAAAATCACGACGCTCTTCTTCAGTGACATTGACTCGGCCCATAGCAGCCAACTGAATCTTAGTAATTAGCATCGCTCCCAACAGAGTAGCATTATCTTCACCCAGCTTACCTTGAGATAAGTTAGCCAATAAAATTTTGCCATCATTCATCACGTCATCAATGCTAAAAGAACTAGTTGAGTTGTTGACTACGTTTCTGACTAGGGGAGAGGAAACAAACTGACCGACCTTATTAAGAATAGAGGCAATCTGCTGAGTTCGCTCTCTTTCGTGGAGTTTGTTAAACTCATCCACCCAGAAGCTTTTTAATATTTCATCATCCAAATGTTCAATAGTTTTAGCTCGGAATTTTTCATCAGTAAGTAGTTTCAAGATATCAGACAACTTAGACTCAGGTATCTTTAGTAGGGTTAATAGAGAATTACGCAAAATGTACTCAAGTCTTGGACCCCAAGAGTAACCATATAGTTTTTTGAAGACAGAGATAATACCAGAGGCGATTAACTCTCGATGCTCAACATTTTCACCTTCAAAGAGATTGATCTGGACAGTGCGAGTTGGGTCAGCGGGGTTAAAATAAACCACATCGTTGATTCTGTGTGAGGGAATGTAATTAAGAATAGTTTCAACCAGATCACCATGAGGATCAATAACACACATTCCTTCATTCTTTTTAAGATCATTAATGACCATATTAGCCAAGAGAGTAGACTTACCAGTCCCAGTTTTACCAATCACATACATGTGGCGGCGGCGATCATCTCTTTTAATGCCGTAGACATGAGCTTCATTTCTGTAGTCAGTACGGGCAAAGGGATTGATCTCACTCTTTAGTTCGGGATCCATCTGGGTGGTAACAATTGGTAAGTTTTCAGGTGGCTCCCCGAGTAAATTTTTACCCCAAGCCACGTTTTGTACACCCTTAAGAGATTCATTTGGTAAATGGTAAAGAGTAGCTAGTTCTTCTATTGAAAGGTGCTGCTTAGGGAGTAAATTAAAAAGACGCTTGAGCATTGTCTGGGCAAAATAGTTTTTCAATATATATACTCTTCTAAGTATTAGTTCGTTCCCCTCACTTTGGGAGATAGCTCGAAGACTACTAGCAATCGTTTCTAGTAGTAGAATGCTTCTTTTTTTATCCAGTGTTTTGACTGCGACTCTAATCGATGTTTTCAAACCTCTGGTACTTAGTTTTTTATCAATCAAAGCTTTTTGTGGATGAGACCCAGATTTTTTAGCTAAATCAGCTAATTCTTCTAACTGAGTGCTTTTACCATGTATTTGAGAAAAGCCAGTCCTTTTCCAGCCGTCGCCATCATCACCAATAACAAATTGGATTACCATTTCTTCATCTAGTTTTGTTTTAGATAGGGTAGAGAGAAGAGGAGCTAGCGGATCAACATCTGAAAAATCTTGATAGGTCTTAAGTGGCAAATATTCTTTATTTTTGAGTTTGAGACTACCTAAGCTGAGGTGTGAGACTGGGGATGACTCCGAATCTCTTGAAAATAAGCTATCTAGTGGGTCAACCTCAAGTTCATCTATTAAAGCTTCTGGATAGTTGGCACTAATAGCACCTTTCAGGTATTCACTGAGACGGTAAGGAACATAGGCTTGGAAATAAACAGTCTGATTATTAACCACAATTTCAAAACTCAAGTGCTCATTTTTACGAATTAATTTCCACCACCACTCATCTCTTAACTTGGGGATAGTAGAGAAAAGCTGAGCTGCTGCCTCAGCTGTTTTTTGATTATCTTGACTAGTTCTAATTTCTAGAAGAACGTGTGGAACAGGCATAATATTATTATAGCGGTTTATTTGTCTAATTTTTATAGAAGATATGCTCGATAGAGTGGAGGGCGAACGTTACCCGAATAGATCCAGTATAAGTTTTTAACAATATTAATTACTTGATTATTGATGTTAACAAGTAGTTAACTGTAGTCGAGTATTTGTTTGAAAGTGGCGATATAGGCCTATTTAGTAAATAACTATAGGTCTTGACAGTGGCTAGGAAATAGTTATACTTGATATAGTCTTTAAAATATGCGCAGCATTTTTCGCACCTGCTACTTTTTCTTCGTTTTACTCGAAAAAATAGGGTTCGAAATAAAAAAAGCATTATTACCGCTGAGCAGAGCCACGTATAATAATGCTTTTTCTGTTAGAGAAGATAGTCATTTAAAAAACTATCTGTATCTCGATGTTGATTACACTAACAGCTTTAAAGATGGCTGTAAATTGGATCTTTTTATAGTAAAATATAAAGAAATCAATCAAATGGTTGCTGAGTGGAGGTTCGGCCGTTGGGCAGGCTGCCGAGTCTCCACTCAGCATCTATTTACTCAAGTTTAAGACTTTGTTTTCTCAAGTAGAGATATCCGGGTTAAGGGAAAATTTGCGTTGGTTTTTTGATTCAAAAGACTCACTGTTTGGAGCTTAGGAAGTGAGCAATTAAAACTCTTCTTTTAGGTAACTTTAGACCTCGGTGAGATCTTAGTTTTTCTTGTAATTGTGAGT
>JABGTR010000009.1 GCA_018646985.1 Minisyncoccota bacterium | reverse complement strand
GGCACAACTAATTGTCACTTGGGATACGGATGAGCCAGCCAGTAGCCAGATCGAGTTTGGTCAGGGATCTGGCAACACCTATTCACAAAAGTCTCAGTTTGATGGTAATTTGGCTAATAATCACACCGTGATCTTGTCAGGACTGGTGCCAAGCCAGGTCTATCACTTACGGGCTATTTCTCAGGATGGAACAGGTAACACCACTAGTAGTACTGATCTAGTAACGATCGCTCCTAAAGCCACACGTTCAGCACTCGACCTAGTTATAAAGAATTTGTCCGAAGCCTTTGGCTTTGTCCAAGGAGTAATCCCAAGATAACTATGAATCAAGTAAACTCAGATAAAACCATCATCAAAGTCAAAACTCTAAGTAAAACTTTTGAGGTTAGATCTGCCAAGGTGCCGGTTTTAAAAGAGATTAATCTGCAAGTTAAGAGCGGTGAATTTATCATTATCACTGGCCCGTCTGGTTGTGGCAAGTCAACGCTTCTTCACATTCTCTTAGGATTAGAGCCTCCAACTACTGGAACTGTGGAGTTTTTGGGACAACAGCTTTACCAAGGAATGAATGAGGACGAGCGAACTGAGATACGTAAAAATGATGTCGGAATGGTTTATCAGCAACCAAACTGGATTAAGGCCCTGACAGTGCTTGAAAACATCATGTTTGCCCTTAGAATCAATGGCGAGTCAGACATTGAGGCCAGAAAGAAAGCAACTGAAGTGCTAAAAATGGTAGGTATGGATAACTGGAAAGATTATATCCCCACCGAACTCTCAAGTGGCCAACAACAGAAAATAGCCTTGGCTCGCGCAGTAGTCACCAGCCCCAAGATCATCATTGCTGATGAGCCAACCGGCAACTTAGATTTTAAATCAGGCCAAGAGTTAATGGAGCTACTTCAAAAACTAAATCATGAGGGCAGGACTGTGATTATGGTCACCCATGATTTGGAGTACATGAGCTTTGCCTCTCGCTCATTAATCATGTTTGATGGCAAGATCGTCAAGCAAGCAACAAGCCATGAACTAGCAGGTAAAATAGGTGGATTTAAAGAATTAATGGCTTCGATAAATCCAATTAGTGAGATGACGGAAAAATCATGAAAATATTTAAAAGAAACAAAAAACCAATTCTAAAAACACTCTGGCGCCCTACCTATGAGGGTATTAGCTTTATTGTTCTGACTATTCTGTATTCTTTTACCTTACTACTCAATAAACTTGGTCAAAAAACTCGCTTGTTGAGGTCTATTTCTGTTAAGTTTAGCAACTGGGTAAAGTCGCTTGATAAGGCTGATAAAAGTGGAGTCTCTAGCTTGTACCTAATTGAGATCTCATTTAAGAACATGGCCGCCAAAAAAACTCGCACGATTGTAACTATTGGCGGGATGGCAATTGGGATATCATTTATTGTCTTCTTGGTCTCGGTGGGATACGGGCTACAGCAGTTAGTTATCTCGCGTGTAGCCAGACTAGATGAGCTCAAACAAGCCGAGGTTGTTCCTGGTTTATCTACTGATCTGAGTTTAACCGATGCAACTCTGGCTAAATTTAAGCAAATTACCAATGTAACTGATGTCTTGCCTCTAATTGCGGTAGTGGGAAGAGTGTCTTATCAAAACTCGGTCTCGGATATTGCCGTCTACGGCGCTACTGCCGACTACCTTAAGTACTCTGCCTTGCAACCAGTTAAAGGCAACTTATTTGAAAGCAATACTACCGCGTATGACACTACCAATATGCCAATGGTAATGGGTGTTTCCTCGGTTGCTCGTGAAGTAGGTGAAGAGATTGGAGATGTCGAGATCTCGATTGCACAAGGAGTGTTTCTCAAGGTGAGAGAGTTGCCAGATACCTCCTCCCCAATTATTGGTTACACCAAACGGATTGAAGGGAGTACTGAAGGAGTTGAAGTCTGGGGTGAGAGTTTTGAGTCAAATAGTGAGGCAGGTCAAGCTGGTGAAACTGCGGGCGGTGTGCCACTGGGCAAGTGGGTTAAATCAAGTTACCTACTCTGGGACAAAGAAGATTGTGATGGGCAAACTGACGGCGATTGTGAGGAGGGTGGTTATCTGGTTGCCAGAGACAGTGATAATGCTCAAATTCAACAAAAAGGCTATGTGGCAGAGATATCGATGACTGTTACTCCTGAAGAAACCATTAATCAAGTGTTGGGAGTAAACACTGATGAGGCAGAGGGTAGCTTGCCAGTTGTAGAAATCGCTAGTGAGTCGGCTAGTATAAATGAACAAAACGTCGAAAAAGTAGAGATTAATAGTGAGGCAAAAAAACAAATAGTAGTCAACAGGTCAGTCTTGCAACTACTTAATATCTCGGAAAATGAGGCAATTGGTCGTGAGTTAGACCTAGCCATGGTGGTGGTAGGGGAACTACTAGATGATCCAAGTAAGCGAGTTGAGTCAGCACCTCTGACATACACTATTGTGGGAGTGATAGCAGATGAGGGTACTCCAATTATCTATGTGCCATTTATTGATGTTAGATCAATGGGGGTTAACAAGTTTTCTCAAACCAAAGTGATTGTGGATGATAAAAGTAACTTGACCAAGGTTAGAAGTACAATTGAGTCAGCGGGCTATGGCACTGTTTCGGTGGCTGATACTGTGGCTCAAATCGATAGTTTATTTGCTAACTTTAGACTCCTCTTATCAATTTTAGGAATGGTAGCTCTCTCGGTGGCGGCTCTGGGGATGTTTAACACCCTAACAGTATCCCTCTTGGAGCGGACTCGGGAAGTGGGCTTAATGAAAGCGATGGGCATGAAGTCTGATGAAGTTAAGTCATTGTTTCTCACAGAATCCATGATCATGGGGCTGTACGGTGGGATCTTGGGACTGGTTTTGGGGCTTTTGATAGGGAAGGTACTCAGCTTTATCTTATCTGCTCTCTCGATTGTCAAGGGAGTAGGATTTGTTGATATCTCTTATGTTCCACCCATGTTTGTTGTTGCTGTAATATTTCTTTCCCTGCTGGTTGGTATTGCCACAGGCTACTTCCCAGCCAAGCGAGCTACCAAGATATCTGCGCTTAACGCCTTGAGGTATGAGTAGTGGATTTTATTATCTCATGCTAATATACATATATGAATAGTTTTCAGGGTGACAAGGTGTTTGGCAAAAAGCTACGTAAGGCAAGAAAGAATATAGGTCTTACCCAGTCCGAAGTTGCCAAGCAAGCCAAAATTAGCGTCAATTACTATGCCTGTATTGAGCGTGGTGAGGTTAATCCATCCCTTGAAAAGATTCGAAATATTGTCAAGGCACTTGGTCTCAAATCCTCTGATATTCTCCCATTCTAAACCTTCTCCTCAGCTACCATTTTTGCCACTGCCTGCATTTTTTTGACTAAGATCTCTGCCTCTACCCAACTAACTTGCTCTCCCTTGGTTTTTGCTAGTGATTTTTGGACTGAGGCTATTACTTTTTCTCTATTATCCTCATTGAGAAGGTATTCTAATGTGGTCTTGGGCACGTTTTGCAGTGCAGTTTGTACTGATTCGGACTGCAAAGCCCAAAATAGCTTATCCCAGTTGATGTCTGCCAAAATATTATCACTCATCACAGGTAGTATAACTTATTTTGGTAATTTATCGTATAATAACTCAGTACTTATCATGAGAGTTGCTAGGCATTATCCTCTTTTCTTGCACCTTTATATTGAGTCATAAGCTTGGTAAAATGCACCAAGTATTCTTGGGAAAGCGGTTCAAAATAAGAATCGTCTTCCGCACATTCCTAGGATGATTTTATTTATTTTCGTTTATAATATTTCTAATTAGTCTGGTAAAATGTATCCTCTACACCGAGCCCAGGTGGCGAAATTGGTAGACGCGTACGCTTGAGGGGCGTATGGAGCAATCCATGGAGGTTCAAGTCCTCTCCTGGGCACAATGAAGGCGGACTCATAGCTCAGTTGGTTAGAGCGCTTCGTTTACATCGAAGAGGTCAGAGGTTCGAGTCCTCTTGAGTCCACGTTAAAAACAACATAGAATAGATAGGTTCAAGCCAAGCTAGCCAAGGTGGTCAAGGCGCGTGTCTGAAAAACATGATATTGAGGTTCGACTCCTCAGCTTGGCACATTAATTTGTGCGTTGGAAGTTTATTTTTTACCAAAAGCCATTTTTATCAAGCTTTTTAAGAAATTGAAAAAGCCAATTACAGCCCAGGCTCCCCAGTTGGAGATTAATTTATTGGCATCGTTCTTCGTTTTTAGATATGACATATGGGAGTAAGTATAGCTGTTTTTATCAGTGTTCACAAATTTTAACACTTTGGTACAATAGAGTTCTTGAAATGCGGAAGTAGCTCAGTTGGCTAGAGCATCTCCTTGCCAAGGAGAAGGTCGCGGGTTCGAGTCCCGTCTTCCGCTCATTTGTTTAAGTAGAAGCTTTATTTTTTTACCTCTTTATTTTTGGTAAATCCCAAGGGGTGATTATACCCTGTATCTTTTCGTTTTTATTTCCAGTTTGGGTAAGAAAGATGGCTCCAAGGCGCATTTTTTCTTTAGTAAATGCTACAAAAGCCTGTCTGACTGTAAAGACATCCGTCTTAATATCCATAAACTTATAGCTATTAAATTTATTATCTGCTTGTTCAATATAGTCTTGGGCTTGGCTGACTAAAATATCTTTTAAGTCTAAAGGCTTATTAATATGAGCTAGCCACCTAGTGAGTGAGTTATCCGAAAAAACTCCAATGAATTGATCCTGATGATAGACAGGAATAGAAGTATAAAAGTTACTGTTCATCTCTTTAATTATTTCCACAATTGGAGTCTTGGTCGTACAGGAATAGACAGGTTTGGTGGCAATATCCATGGCTCGCGGTGGATTTGAGAGAGCATCATAAATGCGTTGCATTTTTGCAATTACCTCAATATTTGGCTCAGCGATTGGCTTGCCAGTGGATTTATGGACAATAGCATTACGCAACTCTAAGTAATCAACTAGTTCTAGTTTGTAGTTAGCCACTAGATCATTGTGTTTACTGAGGTTGTCTACTAGCCGGCGGAATCCATGGTGATCAGTAGAATTATTGAGCTTATCTAGGAATTGCTCAATCTTGTTAAAAAGGGTGAGAAAGGTTTGTGCATTAGACATATGTCCATCAGTTTAGCGCTGTTTTTGATAGATGTACATAATATGACGGTCTTTTATTTGATGGACTAATTTAAATTTAGAGCTATTAAAGGGATATCTCCAAGCGATGAAAATAGTATTTTTTTTAAGCTCTTGTTCAAATTTGAGCAGAGCTTTTTTATAAGCACGGGGTGAAAAATAAGTGTAGATAATATCTGCGTTTGAGAGGTTAATGTTAAACAAATCTTGGTTAATGAGCTTAAGTTTGAGTTGTGAATGAAACATCTTTTTAAATTTTGAGATTAGATAAAGGGGTTGATTCTTCTCTACTCCGATTATCTCAGCAGGACTATTCTTAGCTAAAAAGAATGTCACTTGGCCACTACCGCTGCCCAGGTCATAGATTTTTTGATTAGAATTTATATCTAAATACTTAACTAATTTTTTAAGGACAGATTTTTTTGTAGATTGAAAAGGGACGTCAGATTGAGTGCCGGTCCACCACGCAATTAAGACAACAATGATCTGACGGGTGAAGAGAATAATGAAGATGAGCTGGATGATGGTCAGAAACATAAACTGATGCCCCGCTTGGGATCGAACCAAGATTGACGGCTTCAAAGGCCGCTGTCCTGCCATTAGACGACGGGGCATTGCAAAGCACTATTCTACCAAGAAATGTATCAAGTGACTACTTCTCTTCTTCAGCGGGAGATTCTACTTCAATAGTCAAAAATCTACTATTGATGAAAAGAATGGTTAGGGTGATCACAGACACCAGACACCATAAGCACCAATACTTAACCACGAATGCCATCAAGAACACGACATAAAGAGCAAATAGGAAGCCAAAAGTAGCTAGGCCGCGGAGTGCTTTCTTAACATTCTTAATTTCCAGGAAGTTCATAATCGCCAAAACTAAGACAATCGTATAAAAAACAAAACCATAAGCAGAAAGCGGTAGGCCAGCGATATAAGCCCAACTATTTTCTAAGAAAGCTGCACATTGAAAAGGCGGCATGCAAACTGGAACTCTATCAGCAAAAATTTCATAAGTGACGTAGCCAGCATCAAATAGTCCTAGAAAAGGCAAAATTACAAATAATAAAGAGACGATGGTTTTTTTCATAATTATTTTTTTAATACCGTATAAGTATTCAGTTTACCACTCTTACTGTCAGCTTTGAACTGAGAAGACTGCTCCAGTTGAGATTTTTGAGTCAGTACTTCTAATTCCTCTTCATCGGTATAGTGACAGTAGCGGTAAGCTGTTTCACCTTTTTTCCAATCTAAAATTACATCATGATTTTCTAGCTTTTCTGGATCTAATTTAACTTGTTCTGGATCGATGATTTTCTTTTGAAACCTTTTTGTATCTAAGAAATTCCAAGTTGTAAAAGCTAAATAGCCAGGGCTAGATAAACTATTGGCTAGTTGAGAGATGAAGTCTTGGCGGAGTTTGTAACTAGGAACATGATGAAGTACTCCTAAGGCAGTTACAAAGTGTGGCTTAAGGGCTTGAAGTTTTCCTGCCAACGATTCATCTAATAAAGATTCAATAATGTCTATTTTGACAAATTTTGATGTAATATTTTCAGACAACGATTGTGCTTGGGCGATTTTCAAAAGCTCACTACTATTATCTAGTCCAATATATTTTATTTTTATAGCTGGTAATTGCTCAGCCAGAAAAGAACCAAATCTGCCATTGCCACAGCCGATATCCAAAACAGTTACTTGTCCATCATGATGATTGGCTAACTCTTGAATGTATGGGACTAGCTTATTCCAGCCTTGCCAATAGTAGCTGCGAGACTCACTAAATGAAGCTGAAACCTGTCGGTAAAATTGATTGTTGAGGCGATTAAGCTGTCTGATAAAAGTTTTATTCATGAGAAAGCGTATAATATACGTCTCATGACATCATATCATTTACCAAGCCAAGAGCAGCAAGATAAATTAGTCTCTTTATTCAAAGAACTAGAAGGTATGCCTGTTTTAAATAAAAAAAAGCTGGCTCAAGTTGTTAAAAGGTATCCTAAATCTCCGGGAAAATTGTTTACTAAATATGAGTTGATCGCTGCTTATCGGAAACTGGCTGGAACTAATGAACTTAAAAAAGAACAGTCAGAGATTATTGCTTTACTTAGGAAAAAGCCTATTAGAACTAGTTCCGGCGTGACTCCAGTCACAGTTCTAACCAAGCCTTTTCCCTGTCCAGGAAAATGTATTTTTTGTCCAAGTGACATCAGAATGCCCAAAAGCTATTTAGCTGATGAGCCGGGTGCTCAGCGAGCTGAGAGAAACTACTTTGATCCCTACCTACAGACTTACAATCGACTTCAAGCTCTCAAAGAGATTGGCCACAATATTGATAAAGCTGAACTAATTGTTTTAGGTGGGACTTGGTCATATTATCCAGAGTCGTATCAGATTTGGTTTATCAAAGAATGCTTCAGGGCTTTAAATGAATTTGGAAAACTTGATGGCAGGGATGAAGTACTAGCTGGTTATGCGCAGATGAATTTAGATTTAGAGAAAATGAAGGCTCATGTTTTAAGTAGTGACCCAGTAGAAAACAAACAAAAATTGGAGTCAAAAAATATTGATGGTCAGAATCTAGAAAAAACTTACAATCAAGCTGTCTCAGAAGTTTACACTGCCCCAGAGAGATTGGGTGGTTTTGATAAATATCAAGCCGCTGGCTGGAATGAACTGGAAGAGTTGCAAAAGATTAATGAAACCGCAGCTCAACGATGTGTGGGACTAGTGGTGGAGACAAGACCAGATAATATTTCAGAAGCTGAGGTGATTAGAATCCGTCGTTTAGGGGCTACTAAAACTCAGCTGGGATTCCAGAGTCTTAATGATCAAGTATTAGTAAAAAATAAGCGTGGTCATGATGTGGCTGCAACTAGAAGAGCAGTCAAATTATTGCGTTTAGCTGGTTTCAAAATTCATGCTCATTGGATGGCTAATCTTTATGGATCTAATGTTGAGGAAGATAAGAAAGATTACGACAAGTTATTTAATGATCAAGATTTTAAACCAGATGAACTTAAGATTTATCCCTGCTCCCTATTATCTAGTGCTGAGCTAATGCAGTACTACCAAGATGGTCGTTGGCAGCCATATTCTTATGAAGAATTATTAGAAGTTTTAAGCTACACCATGATTAATACTCCCCAATATTGTCGTTTGACTAGGGTGGTGAGGGATATTCCTTCAACGGATATTGTGGAGGGTAATAAGAAGACCAATTTCAGACAAATTGCACAGCAACATTTGGATAAGATCGGCAGTCAGGTGTCAGATATTAGGGCTCGTGAAATTCGCAATCAAGAGTTTACTGAGAATGAGGTTAAATTGACTGAAGTGACTTATCAAACTAGTATTGGTGAGGAAAAATTCCTCCAGTTTGTGGTGCCACAAGTAGATAGTCCTGCAAAAATTGTAGCTTTTTTGCGGCTAAGCTTACCTTCAGACAAGGTGAATGGCAAAGCCAGAGAAGGTGCCCTGGGGCAAAAACCATTTATTGAAGAGCTAGAAAAGAGCGCCATGATTAGAGAAATTCATGTCTATGGTCAAGCAGTTAAGATTGGCAATAAAGGTCAGAAAAGACCTCAGCATTTGGGTTTTGGCACGAAGTTAATTCAAAGAGCTCAAGAAATTTCTAGAAAAGCAGGTTATCAAAAATTGGCTGTTATCTCAGGCATTGGAACTAAAGAGTATTATCGAAAAAAAGGTTTTACAGACGGAAAACTATATCAATTTATGAATCTGAGTTAATCTCAAATCTTTCTCGAGTGAATCTAATTTTCTTTTCCATAACTTGATCGAGATCAATTTCAAGCTCAGTAGCGAGTAACACCACTGAAGCCATTACATCAGCTAACTCATCTTCAACATTTTCTTGGCTAAATTTAGCAATTTTTGATTCTCGTTGGAGATTCATGCTAGTCAGAATTTCGTCTGATAGTTCTCCTAGCTCCTCAACCACTTTCATAGTTCGAGCGAAAATACGCTGCTCTTTGTTTTTAAGTGGCCAGCGAGTATTGATGAAATCACCAATTTTTTTATATTCAGCTGTAAGTTGTTTGAGTGTCATGGACATGGTTACTTCTTTCCTCGAGTATTTTAGACACTAAATTATACCATCTTTCCACCCATCCTTTACCAACCCCTGGAATTTTCAAGAATTCATCTTTAGTTAGGGGGCGATGAATACTTAAGAGCTGCATTAATTTTTTAGTAAAAACTATGTTTTTTAAGTCTAAATTTACTTGAGAGAGAAATTGGTAGTAGTCTTGGTCGGCTGCGCTTGGCTTAAGCTGAATATATTGACAAAGATCGCATTGACCACAGGCTTCTCCATCTTCATCAAAATAATTGAGGATAAATTGCTGTCGGCAGCTATTATTTCTAGTGTAATTTATTACTTGTTGAAGTTGAGCTAGCTGATGTATTCGCAGCTGATCATCTTCATTGGGGTGAGCTTTATTAACAAATCCTTTTTGAATTTCTAGATCAGCTGGATTAAATAGCAGATAGCAGTTAGCTGGTTGTTGATCACGTCCTGCTCGTCCTGCCTCCTGATAGTAATTTTCTAAACTCCCAGAAACTTGATAGTGGATGATCCACCTCACATTAGATTTATCGACTCCCATCCCAAAGGCGTTGGTGGCAGTAATTATTCGAAGTTGGTTATTTAAAAACTGGTCTTGGATGTGGGCACGAATTTTTGTTTCTAAGCCAGCGTGATAAGCGCTGATGGGAAAATCATCTCCCCAATAGTGTTTGATAAGCTTCGCCACATACTCAGCTTTTTTTTGAGTAGTGGTATAGATAATTCCCGCTTGTCCAAGGTGTTTTTTAAGGATGATAAATAGGGCTAGTTCTTGAGAAAAATTATCATGACAAGTGGTTGCGTGAAATGAAAGATTATCTCTCTTAAAACTATTTAGAAAAACCTGAGCTTGATTAAGTTCTAAGCTGGAAATGATATCGGTCCTAACTTCTTGGGTTGCGGTGGCAGTAAAAGCAGCCACTGTTGGCTGTGTTGGCAATGAGTTTATAAATTGATTTATTTGGGTATATTCTGGCCTAAAATCATGACCCCACATGGAAATACAGTGAGCTTCATCTACTGCAACTAAAGAAATTTTGATTTGCTGGCAGATTTTTTTTAGCTGAGTTGCTTGAAGTCGTTCTGGGGCAACATAGACAAACTTATATTTTTGTTGAGAAAGTTGTTTCAAGCGGTTTTTCTTTTCTTCTTTTTTTAATGAGCTATTGATGTAAGTTGCGGCAATATTTTTTTTGAGTAGTGCATCCACTTGATCTTTCATTAATGAAATTAAGGGTGAGATGACTAATGTGGTGCCCGGCATAACTAAGCCTGGAATTTGGAAGCAGATTGATTTGCCACCGCCAGTAGGTAGGATAGCGAGAACATCCTTCTTACTAATAATTGAGTTAATAATATCTAGTTGGCCGACTCTAAAATTATCAAAACCAAAGTATTTTTGAAGAGTCTGTTGAGGAGTCATAGGCTAAGTTTCGAAGTCGATGCCTTCATGAAGTGTAGCAATTTGTAAATTAGTCTAGATTTGAGTATCATTGAAGACAAGTATTTATTAGAGGAATCTCTATGAAAAATTTTATTTTGTTTTTTACAATATTGTTCACAGCATTATTGGTGCCGCAAAGTGTAAGCGCTGCTGCTCTGGCAGAGCGAGTTCATGGACCTCACTTCAGGTCTGGTGAGATGGTGGTGATGACTGAAGATTTAGTAGGTGATGTTTACGTCAGTGGTGGAACGGTCATGATTGACGGCAAGATAGACGGAGATTTACTAGTGGGTGGTGGAACAGTAACGTTAAATGGTGAAGTGACTGAAGATGTCCGAATTGGTGCTGGAGAAGTCGTTTTCAATGGCCAAGTCGGCCAAGATGTGACTGTCGGAGCTGGGACAGTTACTTTTGGACCAAGTAGTGAAGTTGCTGGATCAGTTATTGCTGGGAGTGGGATGGTTGTTTTTAACGGAAAAGTAATGGGTGATGTTTGGGCAGGTGCAGGAGCAGCCCAATTAGCAGGTAACTTTGGTCAGAATGTAAATTTGGAAACTAGTGAGATGCAAGTTTTACCAAATGCAGTTATTAGCGGAGATCTAAATGCTAAGTATGAAGATAAAATTGATGTTTCAGATCAGGCACAGATAGTTGGTGAGCAGAATTTAGAGCAGAGGTATCGCGTTGCTCAGACAGAAAAAGCTAGAGATCAAATGGCAAACTTTGGTAAGGGAATGGGTCAAGCTAAATCTGGGATGGCTTTGATTTTAGGTTTAGTCAGTGGCCTTATTTTAATGTATTTCTTCCCTAAGGTAACTGATGCAGTCACTGATCAACTCTTAAAAAATCCTCTTTCTAGTTTAGGCTGGGGATTTGCGAAGTTGATGATAGTCCCCTTGAGCGCTGTTTTATTAATGGTGACAGTAGTTGGTTTGCCCTTAGCATTTTTAATGCTAATGGGTTATTCAGTCGGAATGATGACTGCCAGCTGGATAGCCGGAAAAGCGATTGGCGAAGTCGTTTATAAAGAGAGTAAGGTTACTTTTCTTAAGAATCGCTACCTGCAGTTTATACTTGGTTTAGTATTGTTGAGTTTAGCTGGTTTACTACCCTTAGTTGGCTGGTTAATTAAGCTCGTAGCATTCCTGATGGGCTTTGGTGCTCTAGGGATGTGGTTTAGGGCTCAAGTCAAACCAGAAAAATCAAAAAAGAAATAAATTTGGAATAGGCTAAATTTCTATTTCAGCTAAGATTGGTAAATGATCTGAGTATTCAGTTTCCATAATTTGAGCGTTTGTGACTTTAATATCATCACTAGCGAAAAGATAATCTAGTCGCCATTCTAAGTCCTCCACTTGATACATGCCATAGTAATCAAAAGGTTGGTTGGCAAAAGTTTTTTCACGGTAATCGGGGCCAACGTTGCTCAGCTGCTTCTCAAACTCTTTGATAACGTAGGAATCAGGACCTGCGTTTAGATCAGCTCCGAAAATATAGTTAGTTTTTTTGTTCTTAATTATATTAATTAAATTATCAGCTTCTTTTTTCCTTTGTTCAGTGATTTCAAAACCAGGTGTAAAAGAGAGATGGGTGGTGCCAGCAACTAGTGGTTCTCCCTTGACATCAAGAGTGGTTTCTACATAAATTCGACCCTCTTCTAGAGCATT
>JABGTR010000027.1 GCA_018646985.1 Minisyncoccota bacterium | reverse complement strand
TTAACTCACAATTACAAGAAAAACTAAGATCTCACCGAGGTCTAAAGTTACCTAAAAGAAGAGTTTTAATTGCTCACTTCCTAAGCTCCAAACAGTGAGTCTTTTGAATCAAAAAACCAACGCAAATTTTCCCTTAACCCGTTAATGGCTGCATCTAAACAGGTGATTGCAGAAGGCTTAGAGTATGGTGGGACGACTTATGACGGTAAGTATGTCCATGTGGATGGCATGTCAGGATCGTACCAGGACATTATGCGGGTTTATGAGAAAAAGGGTGAAGAGTGTCAGCAATGTGGGGGTGAGATTGTCAAAGAAAAGATTGGTGGTAGAGGTACTTACTACTGCAACCAGTGTCAAGCTTAAAGATATTTTTTGAGTGTTTCGGCGGATTTTGCTAATTGTTGTTTTTCTTCCCAATTGAGTTTTATCTCTATTATTTCTTCTACCCCACCTCGGCCAATGACACAGGGCACACTTAGTGCCACTCCATTTTGATCATAGTAGTGGTGTAGTGGAATAGAGACTGGAAAAATAGCTCTTTCATCTCTTAATATTGCATCCACTAACCTAGCAGTCACACTCGCAATTCCGTAATAGGTAGAGCCTTTAGATTTAATAATCTTATATGCTGCATCCCTAGTGTTTTGATAAGCAGACATGGCTTTTTCTGCAGAAAAATTAGTGAAATTTGTGAGTGGTTGTCCGCCTACAGAGGCGCTAGAGATAGCTGGGAAAGAGCTATCACCATGCTCACCCAGGATATAGGCATGGATGCTATGAGGACTAACCTTTAGAAACTCAGATAGGTGGAATCTAAACCGAGATGTATCTAATGCTGTTCCAGAGCCAAAGACCCTGCCCTTGGGCCAATTGGCCATTAAGTAAGCTTTATAGGTCAAAATATCGACTGGGTTGGCTATGATTAGTAAAATTGCATCAGGAGCATAATTAATAATCTGAGGTAAACATTTTTGTAAGATAGCCACATTTTTATCAACTAGATCTAAGCGTGTTTCGCCAGGGTTTTGCGCACAGCCGGCGGTGTAGATGATGATGTCACTATCAGCTAGATCAGCATAGTCATCTGTAGCAGTGATCTTAGCGCTCTCCAAGAAAGCCATTCCGTGCTCTAGATCTAGTTCTTCACCTTTGATTCTCTCTAGAGTGCGATTGAACAGAACTATCTCATTGGCGATTCCTTGGAGGAGAATAGAATAGGCAGTCGTCATCCCGACTCGTCCACAACCAATGATGCTGACTTTGTTATTATCGTATTTTTTGGGCATTAGCTAAATAATACACTATAATGGCTTCATGAGAATAGGACTCAGTGGTAATCCTCCAGCAGGCATATTATTGATAGATAAACCCACTGGTATTACTAGTCATGATGTGGTTTATAAAGTCCGTAAAAAAACTGGGGTCAAAAGAGTGGGTCATGCTGGGACGCTGGATCCACTAGCGACTGGCTTACTGATAGTTCTAGTGGGACGAGAGTTTACTAAACGGCAGAGTGAGTTTCTCAAACAAGATAAAGAGTACTTGTGCGAAGTCCAGCTGGGTATAGAAACTGACACCTATGATGTGGATGGGCAGATAATTAAAGAAGCAGACTGGGAAAATTTAGTAAGGATCTCTAAAGAAGATGTTGAAAAAGTTTTGGATCAATTTAGAGGTCAGATAAGCCAAACGGTGCCAGCTTTTAGTGCAGTAAAAGTGAAGGGCCGAAAGCTGTATGAAAAAGCTCGCAAAGGTGAGATTGATAAAAAAGATCTTCCTTCTCGGGAAGTTCATATTAAAGAGTTAGAACCGATTGATTTAAAAAAAGATGAGGTGGCTCAAGAAATGTTTTTTAATATTAGAGTAGCTTGTAGCTCTGGAACTTATATTCGATCACTAGCACATGATATTGGACAAGAGTTGGGTGTGGGGGCGACAGTCAAAGAATTAAGACGGACAAAAATTGGTGAGCTTAAGTTAGAAGATTCAACCCCCTTACAAGGTTTCGTAGCTTAAGGTGACACTGTAGCGGTAGGTTTCACTACCGGGGTTGATTTGAGTAGGTGCCTCTAGACCACCGCCATCTAAAGCCATCTCTGCACGGGCATACAAAGGTTGAGGGTAGTTTCCCCCATTAGACTCAGTGATATTAACAACCTTTCCTAATTTTATGCCAGCTAATTTAGCTAACTCCTTCGCATTTTCTTTAGCTTCATCAATAGCTTCTTTGCGGGCCTCTTTTCTTAACTCCTCCTGCTTGTCTTCACTCAAGCTAAAATTGATCCCTCCAACTTGATTTGCCCCTAAGTTAGTTGCAGTATCAATAACTTGATTAAGTTTCTCAAAGTCATTGATCTTCACTAGGATTTGAGTATTAACTCGATAGCCAATGATAGTTCTCTCTGGGCTTTCATAGTCATAATTAGGATTAAGGCTGTAGTTTTGAGTTTTGATGTTTTTCTCATCAACACCTAGTTTCTTTACGGCAGTGGTGATGCTATTAATAACTTCATTAGCTTCAGATTGGGCTTCAGCTACAGTTTGGCCACCAACATCTATCCCCAAATAAACTCGAGCTTCATCTGGAATAACGCTCATTTCACTATCGCCAGTAGTATTAAAAGTAGTCTGCTTTTCCGACAGTGTTTGTGTCACAGAAATAGGTAATGGTCCAGTTAGTCTGGTGACTAAAATACCAGCTCCGACAGTAACAGCAGTCACTAGAATAGCATTGATGATGGTGCGAGCATTGAAATAATTTTTCATGTAATTAGCATAGCATTTTTTAGTTTGTGCCGACAATATAAAGCTCTTCTTCTGCCCGAGTAATACCAGTATAAAGCCAACGTCGCCACTGCTCATCATCCATCTGTTTAAAACGCTCTTCAAAAAGAATAACTCTTTTAGCTTGACTGCCCTGAGCTTTATGAACTGTGAGGGCATAGCCAAAATCAAACAAGTCTATTCCCTTGAGCAGTTTTCGTTCTCCTTTAGTGTAGTTTTTAGGCTTAATGGAGCCGAATTGTTTTTTGTAGATATTACCTTTATAAGTTTGGTTTTCATCTAATTTGATTTCTGCATAAAAGTGATTTTCATTAATAGACTCTAAAAAAGTAATTTCTCCCAACATTCCATTGTAAATATGCTTAGCATGATTGTTTCGTAAGCAGATGACTCTATCTCCCACCATTGGTTCTGGAGAAGGGTCAAAAAATTTGTGTTGGCGGATAAATTCATTGATTTTGACGCGGGTGCTGTTGTAGCCAGTCAAGATCATCGTTTGCTGATTAAAATTTTTGAGCAAATCTTGAATTTTTTCCTGCGTATCCATTGAGCTTTGGTCTAGTTTCTCGATATGCGGTCCAAAATTACCTACTAAGACTTTGCCAGTTTTCCGGGCTTGAATTGAAAGTTTGATAATGGGATTGTTTTCAGCTTGGCGATGTATTTTTTCAAGTTTAACATTTGGCTTTTTCATAAGATTAAACTTGCCTTCGATAGGTGGTAGTTGCCCATGATCACCAATAGCTAGGATGGGGATATCAAATGAAAGCAAATCTTGCCAGATATCATAGTTAACCATTGAAGCCTCATCAACGATGATCAGCTTAACATCAACTTTTTGTTTTTTATTCCAGCCAACAATATCACTTTTGCTGTTGACTACTGGCTCGTATATTAATGAATGAATAGTACCAACTGTATCTTGCTTATAGCTGGCTTCTTGTTGAATGAGAGTGCTTTTCAATACCCGAGCGGCTTTACCGGTATAGCTGACTAAGGCTACTTTTAGTTTGGGATTCTTTTTATGTAAAATTTGGCGTAGTAAAGCGGTGAGAGTGGTCTTACCGGTGCCGGCATAGCCACCAAAAGTAAAGTAATTAGGTGAGCGATTGGGAGTTCTTAGCCACTTGATAATTTTTTCTAAAGCTTGTCGTTGATCAGCAGATAGTTTCACTCTCGCAGTATAGCTAATTTTAGGCGTTGATAAATAGCAGTTATTAGAGCACTGACCAAGAAGACTAAGCTACCCTTGAGAAGCAATAAAATCATAGTTGGCAGCAATCCATTAGGAATATAGATAAATTCAAACAAGTCCATCACCATGGGATGAATTAAGTAAATGCCTAGGGTTGTAGATGAGATTTTAAGAATTATTTTATAGTGAGGAAGTTTTTTTTCTAGATTTTGAAAAAAACTGAAAATAGAAAAGCTAAGTAAAATTGTAAAAGGGTTGAAGTAGGTATAAAAGTAAAGCCCATTTCTATCTGGAGATGAGTTGCTAACTAGAAAGTAAGTCCCAGTACAAATAAACGTAATGGCTAAGGACACTATGGTTATAAAGAGTTTGTTATTTAATGTAATTTTTTTCTTCTTTAGCCAAAATCCTCCTAGATAAAAACCCAAGTAAGGAATAAACAAAGGCACAATAAATCGCCATGGTTTCCAGAAGATGCCAATGAGCAGCAACCCTAAAGTGAGCCAACCCAACGATTCTTCACTCAAATGTTTAGTTATTTTAGCTAAAAATGGGGTGATTAAGGCTAATTGGAGCAGGACAATTAGGAAATAAAGATGTTCGTAGGGTTGATCAAAAATAAGGCGTTTAATGACAAAGCTAACTGAGAGTGGATCTTGGCGAGTAAAGTGATGGTAAATGGCATAGGTGGCTGTCCAAAAAAAGAGTGGCAAGCCAATCCTTTTTAATCTAGACAGATAAAGCTTCTGTTTGTCTTTAGATTTCTTTTGTTCTAAGAGTAGATAGCCACTAACCATGATGAATATTGGTACGGCCCAATGTGTCATAGAAGAGATCAAGTTTGCGCTCCACCACTTGAGTTGAGCTACTTGTCCATAACTGAAACTGATGTCAGCAGCAGTATGAATTAAAACCACTCCTAGGGCAGCAATTATTCGCAAATATTCAATGAACCATACTTTAGATTTCACTCCTGCAGTATAGCTTAAAATGGGTTCTGTGTTATAATCTGGGACAGTTGTTGAACATTTTGTTGGAAACTTATATCGAATCATTTTTCATAAATTTTTTTACATGTGTTTATCAGCTGAGTATTATATAAACTCAGATTGTTTTCTGAGTTGTAAGGAGCAGGGACATTATGAATGACGCCCCTCAACAAGACCCAACAAAATTATTTGTGGGCAACCTTCCTTGGAGTATGACCGAGGATGAATTAACAAGTTTGTTTTCCGAATATGGAGAACTAGAAGATATACATCTTGTAACTGATCGTTACTCTGGTCGTTCTCGCGGAATTGCTTTTGTCAAATACGCAGGAGATGATGGAGAAGCTAATGCTGCAGCCGCTATGGAAGCAGTTAATGGTCAAGAACATGATGGTCGTGAGCTACGTGTAAACGTTGCTGAGCCTCGTAAACCTCGAGAAAATCGTGGTGGTGGAGGTGGATACAATCGTGGTGGTGGTGATCGTGGTGGCTACAACTCTCGTGGTGGTAGTGATCGTGGTGGTTACAACCGTGGTGGTAACAGCCGATACTAATCATAAAAAAGATTTAAAACGAGAAAAGGGCCACTCTATGAGTGGCCCTTTTTGTTTAACCCAAAACTTTTTATTTTTATTTCTTTGCAACATCATCGATAGGTACCCAGGCTATACAGATTCCCAAATTGGGAATTTCCTGAGAAACCTTCGCATGTGACTCGTCGTCAGACG
>JABGTR010000026.1 GCA_018646985.1 Minisyncoccota bacterium | reverse complement strand
CATCAAAAAGTAGCTCCGGCTTCTATAACCAAGCTTTTAACAGCCTTGGTGGCAAGGGACATCTACAAATTAGATGAAGTTATCTCTATCAAGATCCCGCCCCTTAATATTGGCCATACTATTGGCTTTAGGGTGGGAGAAGAGTTTTTAGTAGAGGATATCTTGAAAGCACTTTTGATTAACTCTGGCAATGATGCTGCAGAAATATTAGCCCAAAATCATCCTCAAGGTCGAGAAGGATTCATTCAGGAGATGAATAATACTGCCGCCAAACTCCATCTCACCAATAGCTCTTTTATGAATCCGTCTGGACTAGACGCAGCAGCTCATTTTAGCTCGGCCTTTGATCTTTCTCTCTTGGCTAGAGAAATTATGAAAGATGAGTTCTTAAGGTCAGTGGTGGGCACTCAGCAAGCAACTATCGCTAATAGGGCTGGAACAAATCAGTATTGGTTTTACAATACCAATCTTCTCCTAGGGGTTGAGCCAGGTGTAGTTGGTTTAAAAACGGGCACCACAGATTTAGCTGGGGAGGCATTAATCACTCAAGTAGATCGAGAAGATAAAAATATTTTAATTGTGGTCCTTGGTAGTCAAGATCGCTATAGTGATACTAAGAAAATTATCGATTGGATCTTCACTCATTACCAATGGTTAATTTTTTGAGTATTATAAGAATATGAACGAAGAAGTTGAAACAACAAAATCTGGTTTAACTTTAACCGATGCCACTCATTTCGGACGCTTGTTCGTTAAGTACGGCGGCATATTTATTGTCGTGTTAATTGTCGGTAGAATTTTTCTCAGATCAGCAATTGCTTTTTGGAAGGCAGTCAATCCACCTCCACCTCCACCTCCAACAGTTGGCTTTGGCCTTTTACCAGCGATTTCATTCCCTTATCAAGTCAGTGAAGATCAACCTCAATCATATCGCCTAGAAACTGCCAGTGGAACAACTCCTAACTATGGAGATAGAGCTAAGGTCTTTTTAATGTTGAGATCTACTCCCAATCTTTTAGCTGATCAGAAAGCTAGAGAAGTGGCAGCTACCTACAACTTCGTCTTTGAACCAGAAGTAGTTGGGTCAAATATCTATCGTTGGCAAAAATCACAGCCATTGGAAACAAAGTTAGAAATGAATATCTTTAATAGTAATTTTGAAATAAAAAGCAATTACCTCTCGAAGCCAGAGCTATTAGTAAATAATGAGTTGCCAGATGATTTTGAAGCGGTAAGGTTAGTGAAAGACTTTTTGAAAAATAGTGATCTATTACCCCCAGATATTGGTACTGCTTCTGGTGAGATAGTTTACTTGAAATCACTCGGTGGAGAAGTGCTCCCTGCAGTTAGTTATTCTGATGCTGACTTTTTGCAAATTGATTTGAATAGAACTCCAATAGACAATCTTCATCGTATGTATGGCCCAGAAGGATATAAGGGCTCAGTTCATGCGATTATTAGCGGGTCTCTTAATGGAAGTGATTCGATCGTGGAGATGGAGTTTTCATATCAAGAAGTTGATTACCAGCAGATGGAAACTTATCCGATTAGATCCTCTCAAGAAGCCCTGAGGGAACTGCAAAATGGCCAAGGGTATGTTACTGATTTTGATAGCGAGAATGAAGTGATAATCCGTCGAGTATCACTAGGTTATTATCAGTCTGACAAAGAACAAGACTATCTGCAGCCAGTCTATGTTTTTGAGGGTGATAATGAATTCATAGGCTATGTGCCAGCTGTATCTGCAAAGTATATCCAAACTCAAGAGTAGTATAATAATCAAAATATGAAGAAACTCAACTCTATCCGTACTAGAATGGCGCCTAGCCCTACTGGTGACATGCATGTCGGCAGCATGGCTACTTTACTCAAGAATTATGCTTTTGCTAAAAAACATGGTGGACAGTTTATCTTAAGAATTGAGGACACTGATCAGGTCAGATTAATTGAAGGAAGCGAAGCAGGTCTTAAACAAGTAATTTTAGATTATGGCCTTGGTTGGGATGAGGGTCCAGGTAAAGATGGCGGACATGGTCCTTATGTACAGTCACAACGATTAGACATTTATCGTCAAAAAGCTCAAGAATTAATCGATAAAGACTTAGCTTATTATTGTTTTTGTTCTAGAGAGAGACTTGAGCAGGTTAGAGATGCCCAACGAGCTGAAAAAAAACCACCTCGATATGATCGGCATTGTTTAAATTTATCCAAAGATGAAGCTTTAAAAAGAATTGAAGCCGGGGAAGAGTACGTGATTCGTCTAAAAGTTCCTAGCAATCAAGAAGTTAAATTTACAGATCTCCTCCGAGGAGAAATAGTAGTTAATTCTAATGAGATTGATGATCAGGTGTTAATGAAGTCTGACGGCTATCCCACCTATCATTTGGCAGTAGTAATTGACGATCACTTGATGGAGATATCACATATTATGCGTGGCGAAGAGTGGATTAGCTCTACTCCCAAAAGGATTCTCCTTTATCAATCTTTTGGTTGGCAAACACCAATCTATGCCCATATTCCGATATTTTTGAATCCTAACGGCAAGGGAAAAATGAGTAAGCGCAAGGGAACTGTTTCTGCTAGATTATTTTTAGATAAAGGCTATTTGCCAGAAGCAATGCTGAATTTCTTTATGATCTTAGGATGGACTCCTAAGGATCAGCGAGAGATCCTAACTTTAGAGGAATACGTTAAAGAGTTTGATCCCAAAGATATTAGCTCTAAGTCGGTCGTATTTGATTTAGATAAGCTAAAGTGGATGAATGGTGTTTATATTAGGAATTTAGAGTTTAATCAATTAAAGTCCAGGCTAAAGCCATTCCTACCAGCCGATTTCCCTTTAGAAAAATTTGATTTAATCTTACCCCTCATCCAAGAAAGACTAGAGACATTAGCTGATATTGAAGAGTTAACCAAGTTCTTTTATCGAGAAATTGAGTTAGAACAATCAAAGTTATTAAAAAAAGCTGACCAAGAAACAGTTTTGAATGAGCTAGATAAGACCTTATCCTCTCTGAATGCAGTTTCAGATTGGTCAATAAAATCAATTGAGGGAGTTATTCGCAGCCTTCAAGAAGACAATGACTGGAAAAGAGGCCAATACTTCATGATGATCAGATTAGCTGTCACTGGCAGTAAAGTCAGCCCACCACTATTTGAGACAATTCATGCTTTGGGGAAACAGAAAGCGGGAGAGAGACTAGCAAAAGCCCATCAACTCGTTGCATAATACCATTATGCCTAGTGATAAAATAAAAATTATTCGTCAAGTTTGTGAGGATGCTAAGCAGCGCTTTGATGAAAAACATCAGGATTTAATTGTATGGATGAAGTCGAACGATATTTCTTTTAGCGATGTTCGTTTAGTATCGCAGCAGCTATTGGCAGCGACTTCTTTCGCAGGAGCAGTAGCCTTAAATAGTCCCGATGAAATGTTGGCTGTCCCTCAGACACACGCACAGGAAAATAATGAAAACGATTTGCTGGCGGTTGTGAGTCAAGAAGAACATGATGAAATCATGAATAAATTGGAAAGCATCGTCCAAATGCCACCTGGCCATATGGAAAAGGAAACAGAGCTTTATTTGGAGCAGCAGTTGAGTGAGATTTTAAATTTTGAGGTGACAGTAGAATTGGAAGGACAAAGATTGAATCATTCAATTGGGATTATGGGTGGAGAGCAGCATTTATTCCGTTTTCCTGGAGATAGCTTAGCTCAACATGATGCATATCAAGAGGCGGGAATTGCTCCCAATCGGGGTGCATTTGGCTGGTTCACTGAAGGTGGTGAGTTGACTGAGAAGGCAATTGCTCGTGAAAAATATTATTTTGCGGTGCAAACTTTATATCTGGAAAACTGGAATACTGAACATCAAACTCTGAAACCTTGGTATAAATTCCGTAAAATGGTGGTAATTAATCCAGCTGAGAAAGTGGCGGTAGTGGCGGTGGTTGGCGATGCTGGTCCAGCTGCATGGGTGCAGAAACAGTTTGGGGGTTCACCAGAAGTGATTCGTGAAGGAAAAATTTGGAGCCCCAAGAGTAGGGGTAGGGTGTTGTTACTCTTTGTTGATGACCCTGATGATAAGATACCACTGGGCCCAATTAGCTTAGAAGCCACCACTCAAATGTTGGCAGAAGCAGGGGGGAATTAAACTATGAATCAAGAGAAGACACAGCCTTCAATTGTCTCCAAAGAAAACATTAAACCTTTTATTGCTGAATTCGAGAATAAGGAGATTTTTTTTGATATTGCTGAGATTGTAGATAATAATGAATATTATCTAGGGGTATTAAGGGAGATGGTGGGTGAATATTTAGATAAGATAATTGTAGTTAATTTGAAAACAGCTTTCGGAAAAAATCGTAAAGGGTTTGCTGCATTTATGCATGAGTTGGCTGCTATAAGTGATGGGACAGAAAAAGTTCAGATGATTAATGAAAAATTCAAAGGAAAATCTTTATTTTGGACAGCAGTCGAGTTGGATTTGCATGAAGAATTGTTAGATGAATTACTCGAAGATCTTGAAAAGGCATCAAGATGATCATCACCAATCTCTTTGTCGGCTCACGCTATCCGGTTGATCGTAAAAAGATCAGAAGGAAGGTGGAGGAAGTTTTAGCAAAAAATAAAATTGAAAAAGCTCAGGTAGATGTATCTATCGTTGGCAATCGAAAAATTAAAGAGCTTAATGAATCCAAACTAAAACATGAAGGCACTACCGATGTTCTTTCCTTTCCCCAACATGAAAAAAATGACCTAGAAGACTTCCCCATGCCCAATGAAATTCCACCCCACCTTGGGGATGTAGTTATCTGTTTCCCAGAAGCCGTCAAAACAGCTAAAAAATATGGCAAAATGGTTGATGCTCAGATCTGTTTCTATTTAGAGCATGGCTTAATGCACTTATTAGGTTATCATCATGATTAAACTATGAGTTGGCACCGACTTTACAGACCAAAGACAATTCAAGGCCTTCATCTTTCTAATATTAGAGAGACTTTGCAGGGTTTTATGGAAAAAGGTCAAATTCCACAGGTGATGCTATTTGCTGGTCCTAAAGGAACGGGGAAAACATCATCAGCTAGAATCATCGGTGCTATGTTGAATGACCCCCAGAATGAAAAAATAATTGACTATCAATTTTTTAATGGCTCAAAGCCCAAAAAACTCGCATATTTAGAGCCAGATGAAAAGAGAAGTTTCAATGATCGTATTTATCGTGGGCAGTCATTTGTAGTTCAAGAAATGGATGCTGCTAGTAATCGTGGAATTGATGACGTGCGTGATTTAAAAGAAAGAGTTGCCCTTCCACCTCAAGATGGAAAGATGACTGTTTATATTTTAGATGAGGCTCACATGCTGACTACAGCAGCGTTTAATGCCTTGCTGAAACTATTGGAAGAGCCACCAGCTCATGCTGTTTTCATCTTAGCCACCACTGAGCTTCATAAAATCCCAGAGACAATTAAATCTCGTTGCAGTATTCTTCACTTCCGTAAAGCCACTCATGAGGAAATAAAATCATCTTTAACTTGGGTCTTAGGCGAGGAGCAGGTAAAGTATCAGGAGGAAGCCTTAGATTCAATCTGTGAGTTGGCAGATGGCAGTTTTAGAGATGCTGTCAAACTTTTGGAGATGGTAGCTACAGATGGTCAAGTAACGTTAGAAAAAGTAGAGTTAGTTTTATCTACTTCTGTTAATAGCGATGTTACTCAGCTTCTAACTTTCATTTTAGATAAAGACGAAAAGGCCGTGGCGGAACTATTCGAAGACTTAAGATCAAGAAATACCGATGAGCAGTTTTTCTTTAAGTCTGTTTTGAATTATCTTCACATGTGTTTATTGCAAAATTTAGAAATTAAAAATGGCACCCCCTTTACTTCTCAAGCGATATCATTATTTCTTTTGAAGGAATTATCTCAAATAGATTTTACTCCAGCTCCAATCGCACATCTTCATTTGGAGCTGAAAGTACTAGGCTTAATCACTCGAGCTAGTGATAAAAATAAAGGTGGCATAAAAAAAAATCCTAAAATAAAAAAAGAAGAGGTGGTAGCAGAAATTCCTGTCCAAAAAAAAATTCTAAAAATAACTCCAATAGATGAAACTCCAGAGGAAGAAGCTCCAAAAGAAGAGCTGTCAGGCGATAGTCAAAAATTAATCCAGAACTGGACTAGTTTTTTATCTGCAGTTAAAAAACAAAATATTACTATCGAGGCACTTTTGAGATCAGCTAAGCCTATTAAGGGTGTAAATGGAACAGCCCAAATCCAAGTTTTTTACAAATTTCATAAAGAACAGCTCGAATTACCCAAGTTTAGAACCCTCATTCTTGATTGTGCGGCTCCTATTGCTGGCGGCAGAGTCAAAATAGAGTATGAGCTCTCAACTGTTTCTCATCAGACAGACTCATCTGTATCGGAAAAACCTACGGACTTGGCTACTCTAGCTGAAGAGGTTTTGGTGTAGTACAATTTGATCGTATTAATATATCAATTAATTATTTTTAAAAAAAGGAAAATATGGCAAATCCACTCAAAGCTCTAGGTAATTTAAATGAGCTCCGAAAACAGGCTAAAAAGATGCAACAAGATTTAGCTGGCGAAGAAATTAGAATTGAAGAAGGCGATGTAGTTGTAGTCATATCTGGTGACCAAAAAATAAAGCAGTTCTCAGTCCAGGGTATTTCAAGCCAAGATGCAGTCGATGTTTTAAATAAAGCCATTAAGAAATCTCAAGAATTGGCAGCTAAAAAACTTCAATCCATGACAGGTGGTCTCGGTGGCATGATGGGTGGAAAGTCTTAATTTTAAGGGTTAATGAAGTTGCTTTTAGGAACCACCAATCAAGGTAAGCTTAAAGAAGCTAAACAGCTTTTGAGTGATCTCAAGTTTGATTTATTATCTTTAGACGACTTGGAAAATTTACCAGAAATCATCGTTGAAGAAAATGGTGAGACATTTGCCGAAAATGCCCTCCTTAAAGCTCAGGCCTATGGTCATTTATCGGGAATTTTAACCTTAGCTGAAGATGCTGGACTAGAGGTAAATACCTTAGATGGCAAGCCTGGAGTTAAATCAGCGCGCTTGGGAGTAAATGCCGATGTTAGAAACAGAAAATTATTATCATTATTGAAAAATAAAAAAGATCGAAGCGCTAGATTTGTATCAGTTTTTTGTCTTTATGATCCCCAAACTAAAAAGACAGATTATTTTAGGGGTGAGATAGAAGGTAAAATATCTACTGAACTCAAAGGCAATCAAGGTTTTGATTATGATTATCT
>JABGTR010000024.1 GCA_018646985.1 Minisyncoccota bacterium | reverse complement strand
TAGTAAATTAATAAATTGATGGGTATTTAATATTTTATAAGCACCTTTAGATAGAAATAGCGTATAGCCAATTAAGGCTAGGCTATGAGTTACTCCAGCTAAGACTAGCCATTTAATCAATGGTACTACCTCTAACCACTGTGAGCCTAAAACTAGATTTACAAAAAATTCTGGAAACAATAGAATTGGGATAGAAGTTATTAGCAAAAGGATGCTAGTGGCCCCCAAGGTTTTGAAGATAGCTTTACCAAGTCTTTTTGAATCATCGGCTATTTTAGTGTAGACAGGGAGGGTGCCGTGATGGACTGATCTAGCTAAGTCATAGTTGAGTTTATGTGAGAGCGCATATGCATTGTGATAGAGACCAAGTTTATAGGTGCCAACTAGTTTTCCGATGATAAAGTCATCTAGGTTATCGTTTAAGTAGCCCATGAGTGAGGATAAGCTGAGCCACTTAGCACTATTGAAAATAACTTGAGCTCTTGACTTTAAATACTTAAATTGAGGTTTAATTTCAAAGAAAGAAAAAGAAATTATGACCTCGATAATAGCAGCTCCGATCATACTTATAATCATGGCTGAGACAGATTTAAGCAGCAGGCCTAAGATAACTGCCAAGATACCTTCAGCTAGAATGAGTGATAGATGGTAAAGACTGTCGTTAAAGAACTTTAAATTTTTTCTCATTGAAATAATATAAGGATTAATAAGTCCTTTAATTACTGGGATTAAGGAGGCCAGCGAGACTAGGGAAATTAATTGAGGGTTATCGAAATAGTTACCTAGGCCAAATCCGATTATTATCATCATAATGGCAATCACAAAACCCCTGGCAATTGAAATCACCCAAGCGGTATCAAGAAAATAAGAAACTGATCTTTTTGATTGAAGAATAGTGATGTTGATTCCGGTTTGAGCTGCAGCTTCACTCAACCCCAAAGCAATTATTGTTAGGGAAAAAAGTCCAAAATCATCTGGACTGAGGAGTCTTGCTAAGACAGATATTTTTGCCAAAGAAATAAAAGCGGCAAATATTTTCATGATTGTTTGCCAGCTGAATCCTGAAACAGCTTGTTTAGAGTAACTCATAGGTGAAATTAAGATCGAGTTTGGTTATAGTTAATAAATTAGCAACCTATCACATTGTAGTCTATGAGCATTATTAGTAAAACAGGCGCAGTCTTTTTTGATTTTATTGAAACGATTGTTATCGCCCTCTCAATATTTTTAGTAGTTTATTTGTTTTTTATGCAGCCACATCAAGTCAATGGGCAGTCAATGGTGCCTAACTTTCAGAGTGGTGAGTATTTATTAACTGATAAGGTTACCTATCGAATGCGAAATCCAGAGAGAGGTGAAGTGATGGTTTTTCATGCTCCCCAATCAGCTCATTGTGCCAAGGGCACTGGCTGTGACTTCATCAAACGAATTCTAGCTGTGCCAGGTGAAAGTGTGGAGGTAAAGAACAATGGCATCTATGTAAATGGAGATAGATTGGCAGAATCATATATTCCAGATTCTTATGAAACTTTAGCAGGAGAGTTTTCCAGAAATAGGGTAATTAACTTAGGCGCCAATGAGTACTTCGTATCAGGTGACAATAGGCCGTATTCAAGTGATTCAAGAGCTTGGGGACCTATTAAAAAAGAAGATATCGTAGGTCGGGTTTTTTATCGCTATTGGCCAATAAAAGCCATTGGGAAAATTGTCAAAGCAGATTATTAGATTTTGGCGGTGAGGAGAATTAGTGTTCAACCCACTCTGGATGTTCGGCTTCTATTCTAGATATTTCTCTATCAATAAAGCTCAAGACTTGGTGAGATGAGGTTAGAAGACTATTCCTCCACTCAAGATATCTTCTCACAGTCTCTCCATTGTCAGGGTTTTCTTCCAACCATTGCTCTAGATCATCGATAGCATATGGTTCTAGTTCTAACCACGACTTTATTCCCCTAAGTTCTAATTTCATTGATAGGATTATATCCTATAACTTATTTTTTTCCAATTTAATTATCTTTTCCAGATCTTGTTGAGTTTCTTCTGGAGAACCTTTGAGGGTAATAGTTACTTTAGTCTGACGATGGGATCTAGTTAGCTTGAGTTTTGACTTGGTATGAAAGAACTGCTTTGATTCCTCTTCCCAGTTTTTTAAGACTTTCTCATCTATTTTAATTTGACTTAAGTCTGCTTTGTTAGTGCTTGTGGAAGGAGATTTCTCTCTATATCTTCTAGCCAACTCCTCTGCTCTTCGCACAGATGAGTGTTCTTTGAGGATAGTCTTGTAGGCTTTGACTACGTTAGCTTCATTTTTGATGGAGCTTAGGGCTCTAGCATGGCCCTCAGTGATTAGGCCGGCAATTAAGCCATCGGTAACTGCATCTGGAAGATCTAGAAGTTTGATCGAGTTGCTGATGTAAGAAGGAGACTTACCTACTTTTTCAGCTAAATCAGAGTTAGAGTAGCTAAAATTGCGCATTAGTTGTAAAAATGCTTGGGCTCTTTCAAGTGCATTTAGATCAACGCGTTGCACATTTTCCACTAGTGCCATCTCCATCATTCCTTTGGGAGTAGTTTTCTTGATGTGAACAGGCACTTCTTCAAGACCCACTATTTGAGCTGCCCGCCAACGTCTTTCGCCAGCAATTATCTGATATCCAGCTGGAGTTTGAGCTATGACAATCGGCTCGATAATGCCATAAGATTTAATTGAAGCGGCTAGTTCAGCCACATCTTCAGTTTTTATTTTTCCACGAGGCTGAAATGGATTTGGCTGAAGTTGATTGATAGGAAGAGTAGTAGTCATAGTGACTACATACTAGCAGAATAAAGATCGAAAGTAAGCGTGAAAACTGTGTGAACTAAGCAGCAGCAACAACAACGTTGACTACTGTTTTCTCATGTTTTTTACTAAATTTAACAAAACCATCTATCATTGCAAAGATAGTGTGATCTCGGCCCATGCCAACACCTTTGCCTGGTTTGTACTTCACACCTCGTTGTCGAAGAATAATCTGGCCAACTTTAATTATTTGACCACCAGATTTCTTTAAACCAAGTCTTTTACCACTTCTTTTTTGTTGTGATTGTTGACTAACTTTTCCTGAGCCTTTAACGTGTGCCATATTATCCTTTATACCTTAAAAAATGCAGCTGTCTTTTTACAATTGCTTGAGGGCGACTGTAAGTAACTGGCTGAGACATTGTAGTGTACCCGAGTTGTGAGAGCTTGTCAATTAATTTATTGAGGTCGTAAGTTTGGTTTTCGGTCTCAACTAAAGGAAAAATAATAACTACTATTCCCCCAGGTCTTAGTATTTTGGTCCAGTTTTTAAATGCTCCCAAATAAGTGCGATATAAACCTTTAAAAATATTTTTCAACTCACGTTCTTGAGGTCTGGGCTTGCCCATGAATGGTTCAGTGACAATCGCATTAATTTTATTAGCAGTTGAAGTAGGTAGTGGTTGAGCTGCATCTAGTAAATATAGGGGTGGTATTTTTTTATCTAGTTTGTATTCATCGATCAGCCAACCTAGATTATCTTCACTACCCCTAACTGAGTTAACATCCAAATCAGATCCAGATGCACTACAGCCCATCATCAAGGCTTCCATTAAGATAGTTCCTGAGCCACAGAATGGGTCATGAATATTAGGATACTTATTTGATTCAAACAAATTTTTGGCAATATTAACCATCATTCGAGCTACTTTTGGTGGAAGCATGCCTTTTTTTCGATCAGCATACGGTTTGTGCCGATCTCTCTTGGTCCAGTCATCAATGTCTTGGATAGAGACAGTTTTAGCTAAAATAAGTTGTTCTTGGTCTTTAATAATGACTAACTCATGTACCTTTTGATGACTCAAGACAGCGGCGGTTAAGCCTCTCTTACCAGAATCAAGATATCTAGATTTAACATCTTGAGCTGTAAGTTGTTTTTTAATGGCTGCTAAATCATCAATTTCTATCTTTTCATAACTTAGATTTGTTACACTAAAAATTACTTTTCCAGTTTGATTAGCTAGATACTCAACAATTCTAGATTCGATTTCACTAGGTGAAGTAGTCTCGATATTGGCTAGCCATTGATATGTTTTGACTAAGCCACCAGATTCTCGTTGTAAGGCAGTAATATCAATCTCATCCTCAGTTTTAAGGGAATAAAGCTGATTGGATACAGGCTCTAGCTTGTTCTTAGTCAGGTATTCTAGCTCTAAAACAGATAGCTGGGGCGTATTTCCAAGCTGGAAATAATAAGTTGACATGGGATTAGTATATACCTTTTAGCCGTTAATCTTCACAACCTCAATAGTGCTTTGAGGCTGGCGATGACCGTAAACTCGGCGGTATTTAGATTTAGCGCGGAACTTAGCTACTCTGATTTTTTTGCTTCTGCCATTTTCAGTAACTTTGAAGGTAACTGAGGCTTTTTCTAAAAGAGGAGTTCCGATCTGATGAGTTTTATCATCACTGATCATGAGCACTTCTTTATTTTGAAATTCTTGACCTTCTTCTTGATCTAGTCGATCTAAAGTAAGTTTGTCTCCTTCAGAAACTTTTACTTGTCGACCTGAAATTTGAACGATTGCGTATTTTGACATAATTCTTTCCTTAACAAGCAGCAATTATAACATGCTTTTATGATAGATGCAGACTTTTTTGAGGTTTGAGGTTATTGGAGATAGATTGGACGATAGCTAGCATAGCCATCAGAGATAAAAGGGAGCTACCCCCATATGACAAAAGTGGCAGTGTTAGTCCTGTGATAGGGACTAGACCAATGTTCATGCCGATATTGATCCCGACTTGGAAAGTAAACATAGTAACTAGGCTTATACAGAAGTAGTATTCAGCCTTAGATCCTGACTTAAGTCCAATTTGGAGGATAGAGATGATTAAGAATAGATATATTAGAACTACCGTCATAGATCCCACAAAACCAAATTCTTCTGCTAATGAAGCAAAGATGAAGTCAGTCTGTCTTTCTGGTAAAAATTTGAGATGGGACTGTACTCCTTGACCTAATCCTCTGCCAAACAACTGACCAGAGCCAGCAGCAATTAGTGATTGCCTGGCATTATAGCTCGATCCTCGTGTGTCTTGGCTAGAATCTGCAAAGCTGGTAATTCTTTGTTTCTGGTAGGGTTTGAGAACAAAAAACCAAGAAAAGATGGCTCCAATGATAGCAATGCTGATTAAAGAAATAATTTTTTTCCAGGAGATGTCACTTAAAAAGATGATGATGCCAGTGCTAATCAGATAAACTAAAGTAGTTCCCAAGTCTGGTTCGATTAAAATTAGCACGGCAGGGAGGGCGATGACTGCTAAGTATTTGAGTAAGTTGACGACTCTATTTAGTGAGCCCTTAATTGAGCTTAGGACTAAAGCTGTAGCTGGAATAGCCAGTTGAGATGGTTGGAGATTATATAGTCCAAGGATGGGAATCCAACGTCCTGTCTTCCCAGAAAAAAAACCATAAAGATAAGAAGTTACGAGTAATAAAGTGACGATAATATATATGGGCCAAGCCAAATTCTGAAATTGTCGAAACTTCACTTTGGAAATTAAGAAGAAAGCGCTAAATCCAATGACAAAAAATAGGGCTTGTTGAGTGGCTAATTCTGGAACCACACTTCTTAAAGTTAACAAACTGATTAGTGTTAAAAGTAGCAACAAAGCTGGTAAGAGCCAACGCTTCATATTACGGACCCTGTTTTTTCAAGTGATAGCGAAGAAAAAATAGTAGGTACGCAAGATGGGTTGAGTTCCCTCATGAGCTTATTATACGCAGCTGCTCACCTTTACCAAGGGTAGTATTCGTTTTTCTCTCAATCTCTTTTTGCCAAGATTCTGGAAAATTAGGAGCTTCAACATTGACGTGTTGATCAAGCTGTAGGCCAGCTTTTTTACGTAGTTTCTGGATATCTCTCATCAATTCTCTAGCCTCACCCTCTGTCTTTAGTTCTGGAGTTAAATTGAAGTCTAGTTCTACTTTAAGCTCGTCCCCAACTTGCCAATCGACTCGTTTAACGTTTAACTCTTGAGCAATAACTTGAAGTAAATTATCTTTGGGTTGTTCTCCTGGAGCAACTACAGTGAGTATAGTTAAAGGTTGGCGCAACTTAATTCCCTCTTCTCTTCTTAAGAATCGGGCTTGATTAACCACTTCCTTAACTGTCTCCATTTTAAACTCAAGCTTTGGATGGAGTAACTTAGCATTGATTACTGGCCAATCGGTGTGATGAATAGAAGTATTCTCGCCAACTAAATTGTGATGGATTAATTCAGGAAAGTATGGAGCTAATGGGGCCATCAGCTGAGACAATGTGTAGATGCTGTAACCAAAAACATGGCTAGTTTTCAGGTTATCCTCTGCCCTAACTCGATCTCGACTAAGGCGTAGGTACCAAGTAGAAAGCTCATCTACAAACTCCATTAAAGTTCGACTAGCTTTAACCAACTCATAGTTGTCCATATATTGAGTAATATTTTGGATTAGATGCTGAGTTTTGCTGAGGAGCCATTTGTCCATCACATGCTCTAAGTCTGTTGGAGCCTGAGTGACATCAACTGATTGATCGGCAAATGTTTTAAAGAATTTAAAAACATTCCACCAGATGACAAAGACCTTGCGGCGGATATCTGAAACTTCTTTTTCGCTGAAGCTGAGGTTGCCTGCTTTTAGAACAGGTGAGCTTGCCAAATACATTCTCAAGCTATCTGATCCATAGCTATTAATAAGGAGCGTTGGATCTGGGTAGTTTTGTAAGCGCTTGCTCATTTTTTTGCCATCTTCAGCTAGAACTATGCCGTTTACAATTACATTTTTGAAAGCATTGGTGTCTTTAACGCCCACTGCAATAACGTGCAGATAGTAAAACCAAGCTCTAGTTTGATCCAAGCCCTCGCCAATGAACTCTGCAGGGAAATTTTTCTCGAATTTCTCTTTATTTTCAAATGGATAATGAGCCTGACCATATGGCATCGAACCGCTGTCAAACCAAGTGTCTAAAACATCTGGGATACGGTTCATTTGTTGACCACAATCACAGGTCACCGTTACTTTATCGACCACGTGTTTATGAAGATCAGTGATTTTCTGTTGACTATCTTTTTCTAATTCTTCAATACTACCGTAGACTTTCATCTGCCCACATTCACATTTCCAAATAGGAATAACACTTGCCCAATATCGTTGACGGCTAATAGACCAGTCACGAGCTCCTTCTAGCCACTTACCCCAACGACCTTCTTTAATGTGTTCTGGAGACCAGTTAATATCCTTAGCTAACTCCAACATTCTTTCTTTAATTTTTTTAACACTCACAAACCAGCTGCCAGTGGCATAGTTTAGCAATGGGGTGTCACATCGCCAGCAGTGAGGATAACTATGGGTTAGTTTCTTTTTAGAAAACAAGAGATCTTTTTTTGCTAAGTAGCGAATCATCTCAATGTCTGTTTTTTGATGATCTTCCTTAGGCTTAACCTCTTCTCCTGCAAAATCAGTCACCTCAGTAGTAAAGCGGCCACTCATATTAACGTGTTGAATGAGCTCTACTTTTTCTTTCTGTCCTAGTTTGAAATCATCATCCCCAAATCCTGGTGCAATGTGGACAACGCCAGTACCTTCTTCTGTATCTACAAAATCTGCAGTTACCACTCTAAATGCATTCTCAGTGTCTTTGAAATAGGGAAAAAGTGGAGCGTAGTTTAAGTTTTTCAGTTGGCTGCCGGTGAATTCTTTAATGATCTTAAATTTGCTCTCACTAAAAACTGCCTCGACTCTACTTTTAGCTACTAAATATAAGTTATCTGATTCTTTTTCACTAACAAGAACGTATTCTATATCTGGTCCCACTGCTAATAAAAAGTTTCCAGGGAGTGTCCAAGGAGTGGTAGTCCAAGCTAGAATAAAAAATTTTCCTGAGCCATTATGAAGTTTGGTAAAATCTTTAATTTCAAATTTAGCGGTGACTGAGATGTCTTTAATATCTTTATATCCTTCCGCTACTTCTGATTGAGAAAGAGTTGTCTCACAGCGTGGACAAATATGCATGCTGCGGTAGTCTTCATAGATTAAGCCTTTATCATAAAGTTGCTTGAAGACCCACCAAACCGACTCCATAAACTCTAGATCCATGGTTTTATAATCGTTCTCCATGTCAGCCCAACGACCGAGTCTGTTAATTATTTTTCTCCAATCGTCTACGTAAGATAAAACTTTTGATCGGCAAATTTCATTAAATTTATCAACTCCCAGCTCTTCTATTTCATTTTTTCGTTTAATACCCAGTTCTTTCTCAGCGATGTTTTCAATGGGTAAACCATGACAGTCCCAACCCCATTTTCTTTCTACCCGATATCCTTTCATAGTCCAATATCTGGGAATAATGTCTTTCATGGTACTAGCAACAATGTGGCCGTAGTGAGGCATGCCGGTAGCAAATGGTGGGCCATCATAAAAAACATAGGCTTTATCGGCTGGTCTCATTTCAACAGACTTCTCAAAAGCTTTTGTATCTTGCCACCACGCTAGAGTTTCCTCCTCTAGTTTAGGTAAGTCTGGTTGCTGGTTTAAATCTTTGATTTTTGGCATAAAAAAACCCTCTACTATTAGTATAGAGGGCTCGTGTGAGCGGTACCACCTCTGCTTATGCTCTTAATTGCTATTACGGGCTAACCCGATCGGTTCTAATTTCCTTGCAGATTTCTTCCGATATCTCGTCTGCTGATAACAGACTCAAGCGATTTCGTAGTATTCTAGCTGATTTTTGAAGAAAAGACAAATTAGTCATGTCTGGATAGTTGGTCAATAATGTGAAGTGCAAATTCTTTTCCAAATGGATTGTGAAAAATCTCTTCAAGAATGTCAGTACCTCCAATATTATCACCTTCTGCCTCTACAACACCAGGGTGATCTTCTGATCCTGTCTTAACTTCTAAAAAGATTGTATCTCCATTATAGACTAGTGATCTAGCAAGTATCTGTTCAAGTTGGTCACTGCGCTCAACACCACTGTTGCTCTCAAACCATCTTGCCTTACTTCCCATCTCTTTGATAAGAAAATTTGTTGTAATTTTCATTTCTACCTTTCTTTAAATATTCTTATATTTTTATTCTAACTATTCTCTTAGCTGTGCTAATGCATTCAAGCTCTGTAAGAGCAGCTGCTAGTTCTTTGGCAATGGTTGATTCTATAAAGACAACAAAGTGGGCTCCAAAGTCTCTATCCCCCGATTTTCTCTCTAGTCTTTTGTGGAGAATACTAGAAACCCTAAGTTTTCTAACTAGACCTCTCAGTCCAACAACTTTCTGTATTTTGAATTGTATTAATCTGTCCCAGGCTGGATCAACCTCATTTTTCTTAATAACAATTGGTGTCTTTTCAATCATCTTGTCTAAAAGCTTCTCTTATTTTTTCGTAATTATTTTCAGTACAATCATCCTTACCAGTTAGACTTTGTAATTCAAGAGCAGCTTCATATGCATTGGAAAACCTGCCTTTTTCTATCATATCCACCACTATCCCAATGGCTTTTTGGGGAGTCATGTGCTCTACTCTTTCCCTTAACACCATACCAACCTCCTTTTATTTTTTTATAAAGGCAGTAATCTCAAGTTTTTTCTCCTACGTATTGGTATATTATTTTTGTCTTAAAAATGCTGGGATCTCGAACTCGTCTTCGAACTCGTTTTCCTCCATGATTGTATCATTATTGTCAGCTACTTTCACATTTTTAGCATCACCTGAGTCATCATCACTGGGTTTATTGCCAGTAAGCTGAGAGCTAGTTTGAGGTTGAGTCCAGCCACTAGGAGCTCGATCTATCTTGGGAGTTAGATCCTCCTCCTGAGCTGCCTTTTCTTTAATCTTATCTCTAGACTGCTGTCCATAAGCACCAAAGACATTGCGAGCATTATATTTATAGCCGTCAAAACCAGTCGCAATGACGCTAATTTTAATATTGGTCCCCATATCCTTATCAATTGTAGCTCCAAAGATAATATTAGCATCCTCGTCAGCAGCGTTAGCAATAATTGCCGAGGCATCAGAAACTTCAGTCATACCCATGTCTTCACCACCAGTAATGTTGTATAAAATTCCCTTAGCTCCATCAATTGAGATTTCTAGCAAAGGCGAAGAAATAGCCATTCTAGCTGCAGTAGCAGCGCGATTTTCTCCACTAGCTTCACCAATTCCCATCAGTGCTGAGCCAGACTCAGTCATAATTGTTTTAACATCTGCAAAATCAACATTGATTAGTCCGGGTACAGTAATCAAATCAGAAATACCCTGCACTCCTTGGCCTAAGACATTATCTGCTAACTTAAAAGCATCTAGTAAAGTCATTTTTTTGTCGACTACTTCCATCAGGCGTTGATTTGGAATAACAATTAGAGTATCTACTTTGTCTTTGAGTTCCTCTATCCCCTCTTCAGCAGTTTTCATTCGCTGCACTCCTTCAAAAGCAAACGGTTTAGTAACAACTGCTACTGTTAAAGCACCAGCTTCCCGAGCGATCTCTGCAATTACTGGCGAAGCTCCAGTGCCAGTTCCACCACCCATACCGGCGGTGATAAAAACCATGTCAGAATCAAAGAGAATATCTTTAATTTTTTCCTTACTCTCATCAGCAGCAACCTTACCCACTTCAGGGTCAGCGCCAGATCCAAGGCCTTTAGTAAAGTTTTGACCTATTTGGAGCTTTGTTTCTGCTTTAGAAGGTAGGAGAGCTTGAGCATCAGTATTAACAGAAATGAACTCTACTCCTTCAATTTGGCCAGAGTCAATCATTGAGTTAACAGCATTTCCACCACCACCACCAATGCCGAGGACTTTAATTTTAGCAAAAGTAGCATTTGAAGGTTTAACTAGGGCCATAAGAGTTGATTTTAATTTCTACAATTTAATTAGTCAAAGTGTATCATAAAATTAGGGCATTAACGATTTGAAAATTGAACTAATTTTTTCAAATGGGTTTCTACCAAAGAGTGGTTTGAAAATAGAGCCTAGATTAACTCCTTTACTCCTAGAGATTTTATCGCCGTGTTGTTTGCCGTACTCTAAAAGACCAATGCTATTTATAAATGATGGTTTATGGATATCCATTGTTAGCCCTTTGATTTCTTTTGGCATTCCAATTCTCGCAGGGAGATTTAGAACTCTTTTTGCCACTTCTTTTATTTCTATAGTCTCTGCTCCACCACCAGAAATAATTATTCCCGCAGGTACGACTGGCATTAAATTATTCTGATCAAGTACTTTCAAGACCATCGAGAAAATTTCTTTCATTCTGGGAATCATAATCCCCTCTACAATTTTCTTTTTTGATAAGTTTTCAACTGTTTCATAAACACCCAAGTCAGACGGGTTAATGATATCAATTTGTTTTTTTCTTTTTGAAAACTCTTCTTTACTTTCACCTGGTCTAAGCTTCATTAAATCTTTGTTGCTAGTTAGATTCAACTTGATTTTTTCTGCAGTTTCTAAGCTTACCCTACAACCCAGTGCAATGTCTTGAGTAATGTGTCTAGCTCCTATTGGTAAAGCAGCTGACAGCTCCAGAGTTCCTTCCACAAATACAGAGATAGAGGTTGAGCCGGCTCCAATATCAACCACCACCACTCCCAATTCTCTTTCAGTTTCAGAAACAACTACTTCTGCAGCAGCTAGACCTGAAAAAACAAAACCATCTACTTCTAAGCCTAGGTCTTGAACACATTTCTCAAGATTTTTCAAAGCAGTAGTCATACCAGTAATAATATGAGCTTCAGATTCTAGTCTGACACCATTCATTCCCACTGGATCTTTTATTCCATCTTGGGAGTCGACTTTAAAGTCACGAGGAATAACATGAATGACGGTTCTATCAGCTGGCAAAGAAATAGCCCTGGCTGCTTCAATTACTCTTTCTACGTCTGTATGATTTATTTCTTGGTTTGGAGAAGCTACTGCCACCACTCCTTTAGAATTTTGAGATTTAATATGCGTTCCAGAAACTGAAACATAAGCACTTTTAACATCAAAGCCGGCCATTCTTTCAGCAGCGTCTAGGCTTTCAGTCATGGTTGAGACTGCTTTTTCTAGATCTACGATTTGACTTTTTCTAATACCTTGTGAAGGAACAGCAGAAACTCCCTTGACTTGAAGCTGATTTGTTTCTTCATCTAGGGTAGCAATTAAAGTAGTACATTTGTCAGTACCTAAATCAATCGCAGTAATTACTCGGGAACGAGGCATATACATGATAATAACAGATCATGGAAAGATATGTCGAGCCTCAAGACTGAGTTGTTGAAGCAGTTTTTAATAGTGGGAAATTAAATCTTAAGTCAATTGTATTAATTTGGAGATCAATAGCGTTTAAATCAAGCTCACCAAGGATAATAGCTAGCTTAATAATTTGATTTTCTAGTTCCTCTTTTTGAGCTAAAGCCACCAGGTTTTCTTTGAGCTGTATCTCAATTTCTTGAGAGCTTTTAATCTTAATATTTTTGTAAGATATTTTTTGAACAGCAAGTGATTGGATCAAATTTAGATTTAATTTATGAAGTTGTTTTTCCACCAAGTCTTCTTGAATTGGATTAGTCCAACTATCAATTTCTATAGTGGGCAATTTTTGTTCTGTAGCTACAGCTTGGACTAGTCCATTTTCAGTTACTAAAAACATGTCTTGCTTGGTTTTTATAATGTAGCTGCTAGGTTTATAAGAAAATTTCAAACTAACTGTAGCTGGCCATGATTTTGAAATAGATTCAAGCTGGTAGAGATTGAGATCTAAGCTAAGGACATGAGTTTCTAATGATGAGAATAGGAATGACTTCTCTTTAAGCGATTCTAGTTTTTGGATAAGTTCTGGTGGGCAGTCTTGACTACTTATACGACATTCAATTTTTTTAATTCTCAATATTTGAGGTTTAAATTGAGTCCCAATAGCAATGATGATAAATAAAGCTATTAGGCTGAGGAATGCCAATATTTTACGCGGCATTTAAGCTGATTAGTAATTGATAAATCTTCTCTACAGCTTTAGTAGTTCTATTAATTAAGCTGAGATTATTGAGTATTTCTTGTCGATTCTTTTTAAGCTTACTAAGATTATTGAGCAAAGTTTCAGTGGTGAGTTGTTTTTGATCAATAATTAGTGCAGCATTCTTTTCGCTTAGTTCTTGAGCATTTTTTAACTG
>JABGTR010000023.1 GCA_018646985.1 Minisyncoccota bacterium | reverse complement strand
GTGAAGGATATTTTGTAAGTACTGTGGGTATCAATGAAAGTATTATTAAAAAATACATTAAGGAACAGGGTAAAAAAGATTCTGGGCAAACTTTGTTTGAAATAAACTAATACCCCGACCGTAAGGTCGTGGGAAGTTTATCAAAGCCGCCGAAAATTTATCAGAGTTAATTATTGGGGATTTATTGAGCCCCAATCCAGATTTTAATAAAATGATGTTTGCTTACTTTAATTTATTTGATTATGAGATATCTACTAAATTGAGACTGAAATTTGAAATTGATTTGATTTTCTCTTTTAATATGCCTGAGGTGACAGATCTAAGTGAATCGTCATTAATTGTTGACGACCCAGAGTCGCTACCAAACTCAAGAGTGAAAGTAAGAAAAATTCATTTTTATGGAAGAGATTTTAAAGGAAGGTATAGTGTCAGAAGAATGATTAATGATTTACAAGAAGGTCGGGAGAGTGCTGGTTTATACAAAGAAATTGATGATCTGGATATTATGGGTGTTTCTTGGCTATTGAGTAGAGTCAGGCCCTTTTTATTAGAAAGCCTTGGATTGGGTGATATTAAGATTTATGCAGATCTTGAACCAGAAAAAGTTTTTCTTTGGGAAGATGACCATCCCGTATTTAAGATTGTTACTAAAGAAGAAATACTTAGGGCGTCGATTGGCGCATTAGAATTATCACAAAGAGCTATGCGAAGATATTTGAGTTATGGATTACTTCCCGCTATTGGAGTTACTTTTATTCCCAATAAAGTATTTTTTGAACCTCTTTATGAGAAACTGGCAAAAAAAGAAGAGATATATCAATTAGCTGCAAAGTATTCATACCCCTATGCTGATTTTGAAGATGTAAAAGCGGAGATAGTGGCTTCAATGAAAGAAGATTTACCAGGCACATCAGAAGTGGGTTATTTAATTAAGGCAATCGATGATGTTTTCCCCGCAGACATACCTGAAGAGGAAGTCCCTCAATGGGTATGGGAATGGAGAGCATTGTTGCTTGATGTTGAGGTAGATTCTTTTTTGAATGCAGAAAAAAAGATGTTAGAGCAAGAATAAAAATAGGTTCCACCACCGTCCACTAGTCCCTGCAAGCTATGGCTGCAATTACCACTGAAACAATTGTTTGCTTTGTATTGACAAAAGATGTACGTAGTGCTAATATTTAGCTATGGCTTTTGATATTAATTTCAACTTAGAAAAGAATGAATTATTAAGAGCTACTAGAGAGGTTTGTTTTGACGATGTGATTAAAGCAATTGCTAAAGAAAAAATCTTAGCAGATATTAGTCACCCCAATAGTCAAAGAACCAATCAAAAGATTTACATTATTGAAATTGATAACTATGCTTATGCAGTTCCATATGTAATTAATAAGAAGAAAAAAGAAATATTTTTAAAAACAGTATATCCAAGCAGAGTATTTACCAAGAAATACCTAAAAGGAGGTCGGCGATGAAAAATAAACAAAAGAAAAATCCGTTTAATAATTTAATTTTAGATAAAGAAGAGCAGTTGCTAGAAGAAGCCTTTGAGAGAGATGAGTATGAAGAAGCCACAGATCTAAAACAAACAAAAAAAATGCTTGCAGAAGCTGCAACCAAATACTTGGAGCTTAAACTTTCTAAGCCTATTACTATTAGAGTTAATCAGCTTGACTTGATTAAAGTCAAAGCCAAAGCAAAGCGCAACAACATCCCTTATCAAACTTTGTTAAGTACCCTAATCAACCAATATGCTCAAGGTAAAACTAGATTGAGTTTGTAAAAATAGGTTCGAACATCGTCCACTAGTCCCTGCAAAAGCAATAAAAGACCTTTAAATAGGTCTTTTTTAATGTATGAGATACTATCTATTAGTGTGTTATTTATAGAAACTAAGCCCAAAAGAAACCTCGATACCATGGATGTAGGAGAATTGGAGGCATTGCGGGAAGAATCTGTTGAAAGTATAGCTGAAATAGAACCACTAAAAGATCAGCATCCAGAGATTTGGAAAAAAGTTGAGGCTGATGAGTTCATTGGCAACCTGCCAACAGGTGAACAAAATGTTTTTCAACTGCTTAGTAGACTAAGTACTTATCGGGATCAGGTGGAGTTGTTGGATTTATATATTGAGCAAGCTAAACTACGAGAAAGTTGATATGTACCAAATTATAGAATTTAACAAAAAAGAATTTTTCAAAACAATATCCTTAGTTGTGATGATTAGCATTCTTCTGACAGGATTAAATTTCTTCACTGCAGATTATGAATGGGTTAAGGAAGGTGAAAACTACGTTCTTTTCTTTCCAGTTTTAGTCGGAATATTATTATATGGGTTCTCTGTTTCAGCAGTTTTTAGCTCTGGTCAAGATGCTTGGAACGAAGTTGTAAAAGCGGTGGAGGAGAATAAAAAAAGAGATACAATCAAACGTTTAATAGACAAAAAACCAGATTTCTTTCCCACCTTCTTAGTTATATTGGGTTGGTTACTGCTATCAGCTTGTGCTCTTTTAGTACAGATTCCATACCAACTTTATCCACTGATGTTCATTACCCATGTAGTGCTTACTACGCCAGTTTTCTTGGCATTAGATTACTGGGGATATGTAGATGGGATCAAGTATATTTCTTTTGTTAAAAAATAGGTTCCAACACCGCTCACTAGTTCTTTTTGTCAAGAATTATTTGATAATCATTGACAAAACATTGCTTTAGTATTATATTGTCAATATTATGACTAAAGTTCAACTCTCTCTAACAGATCAAGAAGCAGCCATTTTAAGCAGTTATGGATCTCAATTTGGCTATAACTTACCCAAAACCATCCGTTTTGTAATTAGCAAGGCTTCTGAAGACTTTCTTAAAGAAGGGACAACTCCTATCTATGAGATGAGCAAAAAAACTGAAGAAAAAGGCCTGGAGGCTCTTAAGGAATATGGGGCTGGCAAAACCGTAGAAGTCAAAGATGCTGAGGAATTTTTTAGCAAGCTATGAAGTTTCATCTTACAGATTCATTTCAGAAAAAAGCAAAAAAACTTTGTAAAAAAGATCCTCAGCTTAAGATTGCACTAGCTAAACAATTTAGCCTCTTTCAAGAGAATCATCAGCATCCCTCATTAAAGATACATAAGCTTAAAGGTAAAAGATCAGAACAGTACGCCATCCGGATTAAAGGAGATTTAAGAGTTTTGAGTATTAAAAACAACGAAATATTTATTTTTTTTGATTTAGTGACCCATGATCAGTATTAACCCAGGTTCCAACACTGCCCACTAGTTCCGGCAATGGTAAACTATATGAATATGACAAAAGATAAAAATTTATCCGGACGAGAGCTTCATCATCAAATAGAGGCAGCTCGTGAAAGTGACAATCTATCATCAGCGTTGGAGTTGGGAATGCAGTCTTTATTGGCTTATGCCCAAGAAAACGACCAGCTGGGTTTTGCTGAAGCATTAGACTCTATTTTTATTACTTTCAAACACCTCCATCGCCAACAAAAATTTAAACCTTACTGGATACTAGCGGGTGCAATTGTTAAGTCCAGCGTGGAGATTGCTGAAGATTCAGGAGATAAACAAGCACTAGCTTTACCTCAGCTGAACTTAGCCGAATTCTTAGAAGAATCAGGGGAATTAGAGCCGGCAAAAGAGATGTATCAGAAAGCTGTACACTCAATGACAAACTATCCCAGTCCAGAGCATAACCGACCAGCGGTTCTAGCATTGATGAAGTTGCGCCTGGCACTTTGCGAGTTAGCTTTGGGTGATCAAACAGCAATGACAGCTATTGAAAGTCTTTTAGCAGAGTTAGCGGCGGATACAGGAGTTGATGCGGACTATAATTGTAAAGTTTGGATTTCTGGAGGATATTTGCGTTTGGCCGAACACTTTAAAGGTAAAAATTTTAACTTAGCTCATGAATATCTGCAGCAAGCTCAAGAAATAATTGAGAATGATGAGCGTTTGGTTTTGAGACGTCAGCAATTAGATGAGATGTTAGGTAGGTTTAGTTAAGAAGAAGGGACAAAGCTTTAGCAGTGTCTGTTTCTGATATGATGGCAACTAGATGATCAATAATCTTCAAGCTACTATCAGCTGGTATGACGATCATGCTGCTGAGTATGCAGCTAAGGTTGAAAATAAGGCTCAGCTGGCTGAGCTGCAACAATTTCAGGAGTATTTATCACCTAAAGATAGAGTTTTAGATGCTGGCTGTGCTGCAGGTAGGGATAGTCAGATTTTGAAAGAGTTTGGGCTTGAAGTAGTGGGGGTGGATCTTTCTCAAAAGTTGATTGAAATTGAGGAGTTAGTTAATAAAAGTGGGTTAGAGATCATTGATTCATTTGAGCGTGAGTCCACTAGACCGGGTATTGGCTGGTCAGTGGTTTATTGTAGAAAAATCACCATATAGTTTGATGCAGTGGTAAGCAAGGTGTCTTGAAGTTGGTAACGTGTTATTCTTATATCTATGCCAGAAGTAGAGATAGTTCAATCAGGTTATTCTAGAAAAAAAGATACTGTTCATCAGCAAGTAATGGCTGAGCTGGAGGAAATGAAAAAGAAATCTTTTGAGCAGTATCAGGATTTTGAGGTTGAAGAAGGTGCTGAAAAAGAAAAATATCTGGAGGCAATTGAGATAATTAAGCAAGACTTAGTAGACTTATATGAATTTTATGGGGTCACCATAGCAGCCGATGATTTCCCAGAGTTCCAGTTGATAGATGCTAACCTATTACCCAGTGATGATGGTGATGAGACTACAGTTGGAGATCATGGTAGCTTGAGTGGAGCAGTGCGATTTTTTGTTAAAAGAGGACCTCGGTTTTTGGAGGATATTAGAAATATTTATCATGAGCTACATCATGCGGTTGGGAGAAAAGCGATTGCGGTAAATAGTGGAAACGCTAAATATCCTCGTTTTAGATTGGAAAGATCTGGGTATGTAACAGAGGTGAAGCATAAAATTAAAGATAAAGGCCCAAGTAATTATCGAGGTAAGGTGATTGAAGAGGGATTGTCTGAGTTTTTGGCGACTAGCTTTGCTCTCAACTCTAGAGCTCCTTTAGTAGCAGCAGCTCGAGAAACATATCACGAAGAAACCGAATTAGATTTAGAGCTTGTTGCATCACCTCAATATAATAACTCTAGAAAAATTATAGAGTTAATCTCAGCTAAAGCTGCAGAGGAAAATCCTGAGAGGCAGGTTGAGATATTAAAGTTATTGGTTTCAGCTAGGCTAGATCCTAGTCTAAGAAGAGAATTAACCAAAGAAATTGATAGGCTGTTTGGGAAAAGGATTGGTAGGAGATTGCTCCAGGCTAGTTTTACAGAAAAAAATGTGGCGGAGCTTTTAGAAGAAATGAAAGCAGCTTAGATAAAAAGCTTCCCTTTGTATTACCCCACAGAGGGAAAAGGGGGGTGAGAAGAAAGCTATGTGCCGAGGTCATTAATACAAGCTTCTTCGATGCTATCAGCAACCTCCTGAGGTGTCTCTGGGAGACATTCTTCCTCAGTTATGATGTTGCCAGGTTCAACTGTCATGCCGAAATCATCTTCAGCTACAGCAACCTCTTCATCATTTTCAAGCTGGACCTCTTTCTTTTGGTTCACGTATGCCATTTTTTTCTCCTTTGATAAATCCTAACTTGCCTGGCACAGGCGTCTTCACCGTTTCGATCGTATTGATCTGGAGGTAGAGGGTTAGGTTAAAATTACGGGCTGGTAATTACTAGATGATTAATAATTACTAGCCCGCAATCAAATTTTAAAGAGCAAAGGGTGTATTATAAACCAGCCTATAATATTAATCAAGTACTTGAGAATAGTTTGACCCAGGGCATTGTTGTATAGTGAAGACATCTTAAATTTACGAAAGGTTACCCATGTCTAAGCAGGTTTTTTATAGTTCTATTCAGCAGGAATTGGATCGTTTAGATGAGGCGCAGGTGAATAAGCGTCACGAGACGGTGATCGAGGGTTTTACTGATCACCCATCTCCCAGAGCGGTGATTGGGGAGCAGGAATATCGAATTTTTAACTCCAATGATTACATGGGTTTTCGTCATCACCCCAGCTTAAAGAAAGCAGAGCATGAAGCCAGTGAAAAATATGGCACTGGTCCGGGCGCAGTCAGATTTATTTCTGGCTCTTTGAAGGTTCATCGAGATCTAGAACAAGCTTTAGCTAAGTTTCATGGTCGTGAAGAGGGGATCATCTTTTCTTCAGCCTTTGCAGCCAACCTAGCAGTTTTATTTTCTTTGATCACTGGTCAGAGCCGAGACTCAGTAGTGAATAATGATACCTTGGTAGTTTCAGATGAGTTAAATCATCGGAGTATTATCGATGGGATCCGGGTCGCTAACCATCCTAAAGAGAAGCGAAAGATCTTTAAACATCTAGATATGACTAGCTTGGCTGAGGTGCTGGAGGCTGGTAAAACAACCAATAAACGGGCTCTAGTAGTGACTGATGGAGTGTTTAGTATGCTGGGTGAGTATCAAGACTTAGGAGAGATGAGGAAAGTGATTGATGAGTATGACGCTCAGTATGAGCAGGGGGTGTTGTTGGTGGTAGATGATGCGCACGGAGTCGGAGCTTTTGGTGAAACTGGCCGGGGGACGGAGGAAGTTAGTGGCGGTCAGGCTGATGTCTTGATCGGGACGATGGGCAAGGCCTTTGGGGCTGATGGTGGCTATGTGGTGGCGGATAAGATTGTGATTGATTACCTGCGTGAAGCAGCAGCCACATATATTTACTCAAATAATATTGCACCTGGTACAGCTGGGGCAGCGTTGGCGGCGGTGGAGTTATTGAGTGGGGCAGAGGGTAAGGGTTTATTGGAAAGATCACGCGCCAATACGAAGTTGTTTAAGGAGGGGTTGGTGAAGGTGGGCTATGAGTTTGCAGCGGATTCGGTGCATCCGATTCAGCCGATTTTGATTGGGGATGCGAAGGCAGCTAAGGCTTTAAGCAAGGTGTTGTATGAAGCAGGGATCCTGGTGACGACGATCAGCTATCCAGTCGTGCCGGCTGGTAGAGACGAGATCCGAGTGCAGATCAGCGCCGCGCATACAACCGAAGACGTCGAGTACTTGGTGGAGAAGTGCAAGGGGGCGAAGTAGGAGCAACTATTTTTTGATAGGAATTGTGACTGCAAAAGTAGAGCCTTTGTTTGGCTGGCTGCAAAAAAAGATCGAGCCGCCAAAGTCATTTACTATTACAGATTTAACAATACTTAATCCTAGTCCAGTTCCCTGATCTATTGTTTTGGTGGTAAATAGTGGATTAAATATACGAGATTGATTTGCAAGTGTTATGCCGCAACCACTGTCCTTAACAAAGATTCTTAAATAATTTCCATCTTGTTCTGTTTTAATCAATATTATTCTAGGTGAGTTAAGCATATGGTCGTGATAAGAATCTATAGAATTAGATATTAGATTAATTATGACTTGATAGAATTTGCTTGAACAACCACATATTTTTATATTAGTTGAGCAAATATTATTAAATTTAACTTTATTGGCAGTTGCTTTTGGAGATAAAAATTTTATGGCCTGACCGATTTGCTTGTTGTGACTAAACCATTTTCTCACTTGCTGGGGTTTGATTTGATGGTTGGTGGCGGTAATAAACTGGCCAATATAATTAATACTTCTCAAAGCATCCTGAATTTTTTTATTAGAGAAAGTATTTTTACCTTGATGTAATTTATACAGCTGCTCAAGGTTTAGGGAGACACTGGTAAGTGGATTTTTAATATCATGAAAAATTTCAGCTGTGGAACGGCCGATCTCAACAAACTGCTGCCATTGCATCATTTTTTCTGCTTGGGCAGTCTCAAGTTGTTGAGTGCGAATCATCACTTGCTCTTCCAAGGAATCACGTTCTTTTTTTAGAGCTATTTTAGATTTAAGTGTATGTTTAATTGCATGCCGTAGTTCACGATTGTAGAGCCAGCTAACCAAAGATATCGCACCTAAAGTGGCAAAGACCATAATTGCGTTATATATGTCTTCAGAATGTTGTCTCCAGCTTAAATCAACGCTGATTAGTTGATTATGCTGCAAGACAGTCAGGGTAATTAAAAAAATTCCTGTAAAAATAGTTGTGCTTAGTGAGGCATAACTATTGATTAAAATTCCAGACAAAATAATGACCAATGCATAGATAGCTATTGACTGATACATCAAAGCTCCCCATCTGAAGGATGTATAGGCGGCTGGCAACCATAGTAGAGCTATAAAAATATATGAGGTAAGTGATTGATATCCTTTTTTTGATAGGTATAGCAAGCTTATTATGCCTATCAAAATACTAATTGGCATTATTGGGGGAACTCCTGTAAAAATTCGATCAAACACAATAGTAATTAGAGAATAATTAATTATGCTGATAATAGTCGCGACACTAACTAAATATATGCTTCCTATTAACAAAACATGAAACACTTTTGACTTGCGAGTATATTTTTTATTTAATGATGCTCGTGAAGTAATAAGATTGCGGTGAAAACTAGTTGCTTTATTCCATATATAATAACTCATATGTTTTTGTAGGTTACTTGTGGCAGTAGTGAGCTACTTTCAAGCATATAGCCATCACCATGAACAGTTTTAATAATTTGATTTTCACAAGATGAATGTAGTTTTTGTCTAAGATTATAGATGTGAACGTCAATTTTATTACTATTAAAACCAAGGTTTCCTTCCCAAACATGCTCAAAAAGACTTAATCTAGAAATTGAAATATCTGGTTTTTTCATTAAGTAGCGCAACAGCATAAACTCTTTTTTAGATAATTTGAGCATCTTGTTATTAAGCACTACAGTTTTAGTATCTGTGTTAAGTAGCAAGGAACCAATCTCGAGTTGATTTTGATAGGTATGATTAACACTTCTCCTGAGAAGTGATTTAATTCTAGCTTTTAATTCAGCCATACTAAAAGGTTTTGTTAAATAGTCATCAGCTCCAGAGTTAAGTAGAACTATTTTACTTTCTACAGTATTTTTACCAGTTAGGATTAAGATTGGAAGAGTTAGCTTTTCCTGACGTAAGTTTTGGCATATTTCTAATCCATCCATGTCTGGTAGTTGTAAATCAAGAATGATGAGATCATATTCACTTGTGAGGGCAGAAAAGACGCCGCTACGACCACTATGCTCAATATCAATAAGGTAATCTTTGCTCAAGATATCTTTTAATGATTTTGCTAAAGAGCGATTGTCTTCAATAATTAAAAATTTCATTATTAATTTATTTTAACTATACCAAACAAACATTAAGAAATTATTAAGTTTTTACCCTCTTCCTACTTTTTTCCCACCCCATCCCCACGTTTTCGCCGCTTCTTTTTTCCGCTATACTACTCCCAATGCCCAAGCCTTCTCGTAAGAATCTTCCCACGCCTCCTGGCATGTTTAGTACCCTCGGCCCATCCTTTATTCTTCTCGGTTTAGCTCTCGGCAGTGGTGAGCTCATCATGTGGCCCTACCTAGCGGCCAACTACGGCCTTGGTATTTTATGGGGTGGATTGCTCGGGATTACCTTCCAATACGTCCTTAACACCGAAACCATGCGCTACACCCTAGCTTGGGGAGAGAGCGTCTTTGTCGGCTTCCGCAAGTTGAGCGTCATTATTCCACTCTGGTACATCATCTCCACCTTCATCCCTTGGTCATTACCTGGTTTTTCCTCCGCTTCATCTCAGATTTTATCCAACTATCTTCACTTCCCCCACGCCGAAGCCATTATTGCCGTCGGCATGCTGTTGCTGACCGGCCTGATCCTGTCCACCGGCAAGTTTCTCTACAACACCATGGAGTTTTTGCAGCGCGGGGTGATCATGATCGGCTTGCCATTCACCATTATCTTAGCTGCAGTCCTCACCAACCGAACTGACTGGATCGAAGCAGCCTGGGGTTTGATAGGCAGGGGAGATGGGTGGTGGTTTTTCCCTCAGGGGATTGCCATCGCTAGTTTTCTTGGAGCATTTGCTTACTCTGGTGCCGGTGGAAATCTTAACCTAGCTCAGTCTTATTACATCAAGGAAAAGGGTTGGGGGATGGGTAAGTTTGCTAGTAAAATTAGCTCACTTTTTTCTAAAGATGCTAAGCCTACCAAGATCGAGGGTCAGCTCTTCAAAGACACTCCAGCTAATCGCAAAAAATGGCAGGGCTGGTGGCGGATGATTAATTTTGAACACGGGATGATCTTCTATTTACTTGGTTTTATCACTATTGTGGTGATGTCTGTCTTGGCTAAATCACTCGTTTTTGGGAGTGATGTCGGAGCAGGCCTCAGCTTCCTCAATGCCGAGGCAGCCATGATTGCCAGCCGAACCACACCACTCATTGGCACCTTCTTTTTACTAGTCGCAGCGCTGATGCTGTTTTCGACACAAATGGGAATCTTGGAGTCCTCATCACGGATTATTTCAGAAAATGTGGTCCTTTTATTCTATAAAAAGGGCAGGAGATTTAACTTGAGTCTGGGGTTTTATGTGGCTCTTTGGGCACAAATTTTACTCGGCATCTTCATCTATCTTTCGGGTTTCACAGAGCCGAGGTTCTTGTTAACTTTGGGTGCAGTTTTGAATGCGGCAGCGATGATGGTTTCATTCCCACTTTTATTTTGGCTCAATAAAAAGAAATTGCCCAAAATTTATCAGCCCAACTTCATTCGCAAGCTGATCATGCTCCTCGCATTTGTCTTTTTCGCCGTCTTCGTGGTGGTGACAATGCAAAACTTCAAGATTTAGTTGCCTGACCATACCCTAACAGTTCTTCTTTCTTCTTTTTTATTCTCAGGAGGATGTAAAAACACTGGCACAAAATTAAAAGTTTTTTCTGGAGTTCTAATTTGCATTGTAGTTCCAGATTCTGGAGCAAAATGAACTCTAGTTCCATCCCCCAGTTCTTTAATAAATTGACCTTCAACCCAGGGGTATTCCCCTTCATTGGTTATTGATTCTTTTGGATAATATTGATCTTTTTTTTCTGACATATTTTCTCCTTTTTTAACATCTCAAATTGTATCATATGAGAATTGCCTTATTTCTCAGTAAGCTGTCATAATAGAAACAATGAAGAATCATCTCTGGATTAACATTGCCATCACTCTTCTTTTAAGCTGTTTAGTTTTTCTTTTTGGTCTCAATAAAATCAATCTCATCACCACTGATATTGGTCGTCATCTGACCAACGGCAGAATCCTGGTGGAGCAGAACACTCTCGTTGCCACCAATCATTACTCTTACACCATGACCAGTAAGTTAGTGACGAATCACCATTGGTTGTCAGGAGTGATTTTTTATTATGTCTGGCAGCTGGCGGGCTGGAGTGGCTTGTCAGTTTTCTATGCTGCTTTGCTCACCATTGCTTTCATTTTCTTCTTTTTAATTGGACAGAGTCGTGCTGGCTGGTGGCCATTGGTCTTTACCACCGTTTTATCTTTGCCACTCATCGGTTTACGGACAGAAATTAGGCCCGAAGCATTCAGTTTAGTTTTTTTTGGCCTAGAGACTTGGCTATTGTTGAGGATGATGAAAAAAAAGCAGCTCAAGTGGTGGCTGTGGCTAGTTTTTGCGATTGTTCAAATTCTGTGGGTTAATTTACACCTTTTCTTTTTCTTAAGCTGGGGAATAGTGGGGGCAATGCTGATCCAACAATTACTTTTAAGAAACAAGGCGGCCATTAATTTTTTAAGCATTCTGTTGGTGATAGTAGTCGGAGCCAGCTTCATCAACCCCTTTGGTTATTTAAGCGTCATCGAGCCATTTTTAATACTTCAAGGATTTGGTTATCAGCTAGCAGAGAATCAAACTCTATTTTTTATGGTTAAACGCTTTGGGGCCCTTAGCTATTGGCATGGGCTAATGGTGGCTGTGGTTGGGCTGGGAGCAGGTGGCTACTTGGTTTGGCGTCATCGTTGGCAACATTTATTTGCAGTTTTATTATTAATCTCTTTCTCTGTTTTTGCACTGGTGATGAATCGTTTTGTGCCAATGTTGGGGTTAATGCTCATTGCCTTTGGTTCCTGGGCGGTGGGGGATTTGCTTGGTAAAAATAAGGTTCTAGAAAAAAGCTTGATTCCTTTTTTGACAGTATTTCTATCATTAATTTTTATTGTGACTAAATCTTATCTCTCACCATTTCAATCAAGCTTTGGGATAGGTTTATTGCCTGATGTAGAAAAATCAGCTCAGTTCTTCAAACAACAAAATTTAGCTGGACCTATTTTTAATAACTACGATATTGGCGGCTACTTAATCCATCAGCTTTTTCCAGGACAAAGAGTTTTTGTTGATAACAGACCTGAGGCATATTCAGTAGAGTTTTTTAACCAGTATGTGGCTGCTCAGGAAGATGAAGTAGTTTGGCAACAGCTAGACGAAGAGTATGGTTTTGAGACCATTTTCTTTTATCGTCATGATTTTACCCCTTGGGCACAGCCATTTTTAATTAGTAAAATCAAAGATAAAGCTTGGGTGTCAGTTTACGTTGATGATTATGTGTTGATTTTAGTGAAGGATAATCAGCAGAACCAGAGTGTGATTGAAAAATTTGAGCTACCGCCAGAAATGTTTGTAGCTAATTAAAAAACTACAGACATCTCCATTCTTAAAGGGTTCAATTTTGTTTTTAGTACGGTTGTGGTGGGAATTGAGTTGTAGTGTTAGCTTATGGAAATCATTGTTAGTTTAAGTGTCGAGGATTTTATCGACAAGCTTCAGCCAAAAACAATTGCTAAGGTATTACGAACAACTGATTTGCTTGAGAAGTTTGGATATCAACTCTCGATGCCTCATTCTAGAAAAATAAAAGACAATTTATTTGAGCTTCGGGTTAGAGGAAAACAAGAGGTGAGAATATTTTATTGTTTTAGTAGTGGAAAAATAATTTTAATACATGGTTTTATCAAGAAGAAACAAAAAATTTCTAATAGAGAAATCAGAAAAGCATTAAAAGTATTGTGCCATACATAACATATATGTTATACTAGTTATTATGAAAAGCTACAACCGACTCAAATTTCAGCTTCTAAAAAATAAAGAGATCAAGAAGTCTTACGATGATCTAAGACCAGAGTATGACTTAATAAACTTATTAATTGAAAAAAGATTAGAAAAAGGTTTAACTCAAACAGAGCTGGCGTCTAAAATAGGTACCAAGCAATCCGCAATTTCCAGACTAGAGTCTGGTACTTACAACCCATCACTATCATTCTTATATAAAATTGCTCAAGGTTTAGAGATGAAATTAAGCTTCAGCTTTGACTAAAAACTAGCTCCATGTCCGGCGTACATCTGTCGTGATCCTGACAACTCTCTAATTTTTTCCAGCGACTTATACATTTTCTTGGGGCTAGAGTAGCTGAGGTCAGTTCGGCCAATAACCCCATCTCTGAAGAGCGTATCTCCAGTGAACATCATCTGATCATCGTGCAAACAAATACTGCCTGGGGTATGTCCGGGGGTATGAATGATAGTTAAAACTTCTTGTCCAAACTCAACCAGATCACCTTCAACTAAAAACTTATCTATCTTGGGAGCAGGAGCGACTTGCATTTTTAGCCAGTGTTGAGCTCGCTTTTGAACGCTTTCAGTCAGAAACAGATCTGCTTCATGCATCATAATTGATACCTGGGGAAAGTTAAGCTTCAGCTCTAGTAAGCCCAAAATATGGTCGAAGTGACCATGGGTGAGGATAATGGCGACTGGCTTTAGACCTAACTCAAGAATTTTTTCACTAATAAATCCACCCTCATCTGCAGGATCAATGATAATTGCTTCATCTGTTATTTCACACCAAGCTAAGTAGCAGTTGGTATCTAGTTGACCGAGTTTGAGAGTTTCAATCTGCATGAGTGACTAAATTAAGATTCGCACAATAATATCAATGACGGGTGAGATTAGTTGGCTAGCTGGAGATACTCCTCCCCAAGGCATGATCAAGAAAATTAAGATAAAAGTCCCGTAACGTTCCATGGCCATCTCATAGTTGTAGGCTGCTTCTTGAGGTAAGAGAGCCATCATTACTTTTCCTCCATCAAGAGGGTGGACTGGCAACATATTAAAGATTGTTAACATGACGTTAATAATTAAGAGCTGAATCAGAGAAAAATGAACCCATTCCCAGGGAAGGATGTTGAAATTAATTATTAAAGAGAGGATGACTGCTAGGATGAGGTTGGAGACTGGTCCAGCTAGGGCAATCAGGGCTGCGTCTCGGACTGGTTCCTTGAGGTTGTAGGGATCAAATTGAACTGGCTTGCCCCAACCAAACCTGGTGATTAAGATAGCCAGGGTTCCCAAGGGGTCGAGATGAGCTCGAGGATCTAATGTTAATCTTCCTTGTGCTCTCGGGGTAGGATCTCCCAAATGATCAGCTGCCCAAGCGTGTGCAAACTCATGAACAGTGATCGCCAAGAGTAGTCCTGGAAAGAGGATTAAAAAGACAATTGGGTTAGAAAATAAAATACTGAGCATGAACCTATGTTCTATGATAGAATATTAAATCTATATGGCAAGCTTTGATTTTAAATATCCATCTAAGGCCCACATCGGCAGAAACGTTTCTCACGCTAAGAATCGAACTCCACGTACCTTTAGACGTAATCTTCATACAGTGACTATTATGACTGACGGGGTTAAGAAAAGAATGCGTGTTCCTACTAAAGTTTTACGAATGATGAAGAAATCCGGCGTCACCACTCACTGGAAAAAGCCAGAGTCTAAAGACTAATCTCTAATTACGTTTTTCACTTCAACCCAAGGCTTGATATCCATTCCCTCAATTTTGACTTTTTCTAAATTTAATAAGCCGCTTTTTTCAACTCTAGTGCTAATGATCTGCATTCTTTTTTGACCTTTATTAGTCTCGATCTCAGTCCAGAGTAGTGGCCAAGGTGAGTAAGCTCGACTAGCTCGCTCGAGATGTACAGCACTATTTTTATCAGTAGCCATCGCAGCTTCAATCTCCTCCCATTTCACAAAAGTATCTGCTTTCTTTATTTTTCTGGCTAGTGGAGTTGGAGAGGTTAAAGGCTGGGGGGTGGGGGTAATTTTCTTTTCTGCCAGCTGGAGGATCACCTCAGCCAAGTGTTCAGTCACTAATTGGAAGCTGTGCTGGTAGTACTCAGTCTGTGTCCAGTTAGGATTAACCGCAAACTCTTCCTGCCAGACGACTGGACCTTGGTCAAACTTAGCTGTCATCTCAATGATACTGACCGCAGATTTTTCAGCTCCACTCAGCAATACAAACTGACCTGGAGAGCTACCTCTCCATTTGGGGAGAGCAGAAGGATGAATGTTGAGTGGCATGATTTGTGGTAAATCTAAGAGCCAATTAGGGACTAAATAGCCAAAATCTACCACCAATAAAAAGTCAGGTTTTTTGTGAGCTAAAATTTGCTTTCTAGTTGATTCATCAATCTTATTTTTTACTAGCACTGTCTGAACTTGATTGCTATCAGCGAATTCTTTAAGGGGGCTAGAAGTTAAAATCTTTTTCCGACCAATCGGTTTTGCATCGGGGGTGATGATTAAAGAAATTTCAAATTGAGGATGATTAAAAAGTGCTTCAGTGCAAAGTTTGGTGCGGTCGGTAGTCCCAGCAATGGCGATAGAGTAAGTCATTAAATTATTTCGATTAATTCTCGGTCTATTTCTTCAAGTCTTTTTCCATCATCACTCTGACGATAAACAGGCAAGCCACTTTCTAGGGAGTAATCAGTGAACAGGATCCCATCAAGGTGGTCAAGTTCATGTTGAATAATCCTAGCTAGAAAACCATCAAATCTCTTCTTATGATTTTTTAACTGTTCATTCTCTAGAGTTTGGAACTCGATTTCTACCCAGCGATGTCTGGGGACTGGTCCATAAAGACCAGGCATTGATAAACAGCCCTCTAGATCTGGATCATTTTTATCAACTCCTAGCACTTTTTTTCTTTTGCAAGCTTTCACAATCACGGGATTAATGAAGTGAAGGAGCTCATCAGAAAAATTAGTGACAAATGCTCGCAATAATCTATCTACTTGTGGGGCTGCCAAACCGACTCCACGAGGATTTCTAGAGTTTTCAAGAGTACTTTCTAGATCAGTTACAAACCTGATTAGTTGGCTGTCTACTTGATTTACTGCAACAGCAGTTTCTCTGAGGGTGGGGTGGGGAATAGTGATAATTTTCATTTAAGTTTAGTTATTTTTTGGTTTATTTCTTGATTGTCTTGAGTAATGTGATCATAGATATATTGATATTGCTCTAGAGCTAGCGATGCTTGTTGTTGACTCTCATATTGTTTGCCTAGAGCCACTCGCGCTGCCTCATAATTAGGCTTCATCTCAACTGTTTTTTCTAGAGTTTTGATTCCAGTCTCTACTTGATCACTGCTGATTTCAATCAAGCCTAGATTATACATCAATTTGGCGTCTGTAGGGGCTAATTTTATCGCTTCCACCAAAGTTTCTCTAGCTTGGATCAGTAGGCTTGGATCAATTGCGGCTAGTGTAATTAAGATTCTAGTTCTGGATTTATAAAAGTTGAGATGGCGAGGATTAAGTTGAAGAGTCAACGCTGACTCTTCTAGAGCAGCTTTTTCAAACTGTGTTGAAGAATCACTCTGGCCCTGCTGCTCAAGAGCAACTGCAACTTTACTATAGGCATTAGCCAGCTGATCATGAAAGAGAGCTTCCTTAGGTCTGAGTTTGATAGCGGCTTGGAGTTTTTCTAGACCCTCATTAGCATAGCCAGCATTAATGTAAGATTTGCCAGCGGCAAACTCTCGATCGGCTTTCCAAACATTAAAAATTTTACTAGTCATGAATAAGACCAATATGGTTAAGATAGTTAGCTGAATAATTTGAGCGGTTGAAGGTGAAGAAGTTTTCGCTTCTGGAGAGACTCTTTCAGAGGCAGTTAAAATAGCAGTCGATCCTAGGCTAGTAAAAAGTAAGATGCTGACCACCACTGTTGAAAACCCGAGAAAACTAGAGAGACTTAGGGCAATGATTCCAGATAGAAGTGAAAGCAAGATGGCCCTATCTTTGAGATTTATTTTATTTTTTAAATTTAAGATAGCTCGTAATGAAATTACTCCAAACCAACCTAGGAGGAGTAGATAACTACCTAGACCAACGATGCCAGTGGTAGCTAAGAAGTTAAGAAGTTCGTTATGAGCTTTGTTATAAAGGAAGTCCCACTCCGAAACTAAGTTATGTGCTAGGGTTCGGTCTTGGTAATAACTATAGGCAAAAGTTTCTACTCCAGATCCTAATAAGGGGTAGCGTTTCCAAATATTAATTGCTCCTTGCCAAACAATTTTCCTGATCTCTCCAGAATCAGTTCCGCCAGTCTCGAGTCTGTTGACCACCGCTACGGGAGCTGGCTGAGACGGAGCGGGTGAGGGTTGATTAGATTTTACAATTTTGGAGATAGAGGGAGTAAAGTTACTCCCAACTAGTATTAAAGTGACTCCGATGGCGCCGATCAAACCCAAGCTTTTAGTAAAAAAAGATTTCTTTTTTTTATGCTGACGCTGAAGCCAAACTAGTCCTGCTCCAAAGACAATCATGCTAGCTCCAAAGCCTATCAGTCCAGATCTAGATTGGGTAAAGAGGAGGGTAATAAATAGAGTGATGGTGGTGAGGCTAAAGATGATCTGTTGCCACCTTTTTTTTGTTTGAGCAAAAAGAGAAATTCCCAAAGGAATAAGAGTAATAGTGTAAGCTGCTAGCCAGTTAGGCTGGCCAAAAGTAGCAAAGACTCTGCTTTTAACATCCTGCACCCAACAACTGACGCTGAATTCTTTGGTAATTAGTAAACAGCTGGGGGAGTGACCAAAGTGTTCTGGAATAGCATAAATAGTTACTCCTAGAGCAGCGATAAAGATAGTGAGCCACAGTCTTTTAAGAGCTGGTTTGGAAAAGTTACTGACTAAAGCATAAAAGAGAAGTGTGTAGGTAAAAGTAGAAAGTAAGCCGCCGTGAAATCTAGTATAGTAGCCCATGATTGAGGTGGCGGGGTGAATTGAAAAAATAGTTGATAGTAGCTGAGAAATTACAAAAAATAGAATTGGCCAATCAAAAACAGTCCGACGCACCAGTGGTTTTCTCTCTAAAATCATTCTCCCAGCCCAAAAACCAGCAATAAGTACAGCAAAACCATAGGTGAGTAGCATCTTGGGAAATTCAAACAACTCTTCATTAACCCAAGTGAAAAAAAATGGCACGGTCATGAAGAGTAGGTGGAAGAGAACGATGATGGTTTTTTGAAGGCGTTGGCTACTCACAATAAATAGTATACATACCTTTAAACCAGATCGCATCTTCGGTAAATATTGGTGTTCACTAATAGTGGTGGTGCTTGATATATTACAGTTAACTCTATTAGTAGAGAATTTATATAGTTAAAGGAATTTATGATCACTCAACAGCCAGCCCAGCCCCATGTTTCTGATCTCAAGCCAGCAGAGCCTCAAGTAACTTCTCCAACTGATAATTCTTACGTAGACGATTATCAGCCCCCAGCGATGCCAACTTCCACGCCTCCAACACCTACTTCAGCACCAGTCGTTCCAGCCCCAGTTATCTCAACACCAAATCCGGTATCAGTACCCCCAATTTCTCCCAAAGCTGAAGAAGTTGAAGGAGTTGAATCTCTTCAAGATCAAAATATCTTTTATCTTTTAGGAGTTGATAATAGTGATGATAATGAGAAAGAGGCATTTTTAGATGAACTGCAGCAAGTAATTTGGGAAGATTTTATTGAGACTGATGTCAAAATGCTTGTTTCTGATGAGGAGATGACTAAACTGCGACAGATGATGTCCAAGGGCGATAATCAAGATGTTCAGGAAGAGATGGTGGTTTATCTAGAGAAATTAATTCCTGATTTAGAAGAGATTATGCTTGAAAAAGCTTTAGAGCTCAAAGAAGATATGTTCTGGGAACGCGTGTCTGGGATGCGCGAATACCATATTGGTAAATCAGAGTTTTTGACGAAGATTGATGAAGCTGATCGATTGGCTAAGGAAGATAAGTGGCATCAAGCCGCTGAGCTGCTCAATTCAATGAATATTGACTAGTGATTTTTTACATTCTCTTTATGTTAAACTGGTGACTAATATGAGCTGGTTTGCGGGATTAATACCTAATACTAATTTCTTGTTTAGAAAACTGAAGATAAACTTGAGTCTGGATTTTGGCTCAAGCCAAACTCGGCTAATGGTTAATCATAAATTAGTTTGGGATCAGCCTACAGTCATAGCCTGGCACACCGGCTTACAGGTGGTAGTGGCGGTAGGCAATAAAGCAGCCGCATTACGGGGAAAAACTCCAGCTTACATCAAGTTAATTAATCCTATTCAAAGAGGTGTTGTTGCTGAGCTAGATTATGCGGTTTATTACCTGAGAGCAGTCTTAGATGAGTTGCAGCAACAGAAAAAAATTTCTCCTTGGTTGTTGGCGTATTGTGGTACGGCCTTACCCGTCAATGCCTCTCCTTTAGAAAAAGAACAAATGCGTCAGGTTTTAGAGAGGGTGGGGTTTAAAGTAAAAAAAATAGTTAGTAAGACAGAAGTAGTTGCCTCGCTACCTTCTTTTAAAAAAATTACTCAGAGTCACGGTGTAATTGATTTTGGAGCAGAGACTGTAGATGTGGGTATATTTATTGGCCAGCAATTACTTAAAGGGTTTAATATTAATGGTGTGGTGGGGAATACTTTTACACAAACTATAATCGATCAGGTTTTGACCGAGTATGAGCTTCAAATTAGCTGGGGAGTGGCACAACAGATCAAACATCAACTCTCAACTTCTTCAATGATGACTGTCAGGGGGAAAGATGCTCAGCTTGGATTGGTGAAGGTGACTAGAGTGGAGGCTAAGATATTTGAACAGCACTTTATTAGTCTAATGGAATCACTTTTATCAGAACTAAATATTGTCATTAATGAGTTACCACCAGAGGTGATGACTCAGCTCCAGGAGCAAGGGTTTTACTTAACAGGCAATGGAAGTCAGCTATTGGGATGGCAAGATCTGATTAAGAAAAATTTGCAAATGCCAGTAATTATCTCCACCTCTCCAGCGCTAGATGTAGTGAAGGGATTAGATTATGGTGAATAGTTACCAAAAGATTTGGCTTGAGCTAGGTTTGGTAATTGCGGTATTTATAATTATATTTTTTGGTGAATGGTTGGGTTTGGTGCAGCCAGTAATATCATTTTTTGAGCGTGGGTCTCAGCCAGCTTTAATTAGAGTCGACCAAATCGTAGCAGCTGCCAATCAGCCTTTAGTTTTATTGAAAAGTAGTCTTAATGCCTCGCAACAAGTAAAAGAATTAGAGCAAGCTTACAGTTTATCTCTAGCTAGAATTTTAGAATTGGAATATTTAGAATCAGAGAACAATGAATTGCGTCAACTTCTTCAAGTTCAAGAAAAAGAAACTCCAATGAAAATTGCAGTTCCGATAATTTCTCGAGGGCAGCCTAGTATCAGTATTGGCAAAGCTGATAATGTTAGGGTGGGCCAACCAGTTTTAGTTGCCGAGATGTTAGTGGGTGTAATTAGGTCTATTTCTGACCACCAGTCAGTAGTTGGTTTGCTAGCTCAAGATAATAAGACATCAATTTTAGCCAAGACAGAGAGTGGTGTTAGTGGTCTAGTGGTGGGAAATGGGAAAAATATTTTATTAACTGAAATTCCTAAAGAGGCTCAACTTTCAATTGGCGAGCTGGTAGTGACAGTTGGTCAGGAACAGATCCACCCTCAGCTAATACTTGGCCAAGTACAGCAGATTATTGATCAGCCATCAGCTCCAGTCAAAGAGGCAATTTTAACTCAAAAAGTATCTTTTTATGAAGCATCGATAGTGGAGGTCATTCAATGATTTATTGGGGGAGATGGTTGATCAGATTACTCTTAATTATATTAGTTGGGTTGTTTGAAAGGGTGATAGGTTTGCCAGTGATAACTATTATATTGACCAGTCTTTATGCGAGTCGTTTAGATCAGGGTTGGCGGTGGGGATTGTTGGTGATAGTGGGGATGATGATGGCTGTTTTATTTATGCTACCATTTTCTTTTTCATGGCTAGTAATAAGTTTCAGCTATATTTGGTTAAATTATGCTAAAAAATTATTTCCCAGCTATATTATCAGGTTAACTATTGGCAGCATGATTGGTTCAGTGGCGATAGTAATTTTAAGCTTTGGACAGATATCTATGCAGCAATTAATTTATGGGCTGGCGGCAGTTTTTGTGGCTATTATTTGGTTAAAGAGACATCGATTTTACTTAAGATGAGAAATTTAGTTCAACACTATCATTTTTCAACTCGTGTGGGCTGGTTTATATTGGGAATATTATTTTTTTTCTTGTTAATTTTTGCCAGATTAGTAGATATCCAGTTGTTTAGAGGTCATTATTTTTTAGATTTGGCAAATGACAATCGTTACTTTACCATTCAGCTTCCTGCTCAAAGAGGAGTTTTTTTTGATCGATACCAGCAGTCATTGGTCTGGAATAAGCGGGTTTATTTGAAAACTGATGATCCAACGACGCTGCATCCTAAAACTACCTCGATTTCTAGGGAAGAAGCTTTGCAGTTATTGGCAACTGATAGTGCTCAAGTCCGATATGGTTTAGAGAGAGATTATCGTTTTCCAGAGTCGGTAGCTCATGTTTTGGGATATGTTGGTCCTGTCACCAAAGATAATTTAATTGAAGACAATTCTTTGAAGGTGAGTGACGTGATTGGCAAGATGGGATTAGAAAAGATTTTTGATCAGCGGCTCCGGGGACAGGCTGCATCTGAAGTTTATGAAATAAATGCTTTGGGAAAACGTCAGCGATTAATATCTAAAAATGCTGGCCAAATTGGTCAGAATATTGCCACCTCACTTGATCCATATTTGTCTAAAGCATCTTTGGAGTCATTGGGAGGGCAAGCGGGAGCGGTAGTCATTATGGATGCTAGTAATAGTGAAGTCTTAACTTTGTTAAGCAGTCCAAGTTTTGACGCCAATGTGCTTAGCACTCGGTTGACTGATGTGATTTTAGAGAGGCAACGCCAGCAACAGCTTCAAGATTTATTGAGTAATCCTTTGCAAATATTTTTTAATAGAAGTCTAAGTGGTGCTTATCCGCCTGGATCAGTTTTCAAGTTAGTCACAGCTCTAGGCGGGTTGGAAGAGGCGGTAATTGATGCGCAAACAGTAGTTTTAGATGAGGGTGTGTTGAGGGTGGGTGAATACGAATATGCTAACTGGTATTACACTCAATATGGTAGAACAGAGGGTGAAATTAGTTTGCAAAGATCTCTATCTAGGAGTAATGATATTTATTTTTATAAGGTAGCTGAGTGGCTGGGGCCAAATAAATTAGCTGAGTTTGCACGTCTATTTGGTTTTGGTCAGGTTACTAAAATTGAGTTGTTGGGTGAAACTGCTGGGGTAGTTCCTGACCCATCTTGGAAAGAAAGAGTCATTGGCGAGCCTTGGTATTTGGGGAACACTTTTCATATGGGGATTGGTCAGGGTGACATTTTAGTTACTCCACTTCAAGTGGGTCAGATGACTCAGGCGATTGCCAACCATGGCACCCTTTGTCAGCCGACGTTGCTCAAGAAAGATCATGCTGACTGTAGTGAGTTGGGGATAGCTGATGAAAACCTGGAGTTGGTGCTCCTGGGGATGTTAGATGCTTGTTCTAGTGGTGGGACAGCCTACCCATTTTTCCCTCACAATGAAATTTATCGAGATGAGGAGATGAACGCTCAGCAGCAGATTAAGAATGGAGCGGTGGCTTGTAAAACTGGCACTTCTGAGTTTGGTGGAGCAGATGAGAAAGGTTATAGAAAGACGCATGCTTGGCTAACGATGACGATGGGTACAGCTGGACTGAAGGATGTGGTCGGCAGAGATGATGATGAGCACCACCGGGCTTGGATAAAACAGGTTAAGGAAGCTGGTTTTCCAGAGAAGATCGTCATTACAGTCCTGGTAGAGAGTGACGAAGATAATCCTTTTAAAGAAGGTTCTCGCGATGCTGGTGAGGTGGCAAAAGAGATTGTAGACTGGATGTATGGGAAGTAGGCGACTTTAATATGAATGAAATAAACAGCAATCATGAACATGAGGGGAGTGACAAGTTTGCTCACGACCTATTAGGGTTAATTGCTCGCGTTAATTTATGGATAGCTCGCACTGATCATGCCATAAGACGAGAAGAGAAGCCTTCTTTTAAAGAAAATCCAAAATTCCGTAGTTTTTCTGATGTTATTGGTGAAGGAATTGCTCAGTTTCAAGCAGAGAACCCAGAGACTCCACTCCAATACCAGCGCTTAGAAGGGTTTTTGACCTTAGAAAAGTTTAAAGAAATGCTAAATGAGGAGTTAACTAAAGAAGAACTAGACTCAATTCCATATGCAGAAAAATTAGGTCCACAGTTATTGGGAAAAACACTTCGTGAAGCAATTGGTTATGTTACTAAACTAAACTTAAAAGGAAAATTAGATGCTAAGGGAGTACTAATTACAGTTTTAAGGTCTTTAGTTTTTTCTAAAGTTGAACCTCAAGTCAAGCTTAAAATTGGCGATGCTTATGGCTATGTTAACAGTGCTGGTTTTAGAAAAATGGGTTTAGAGAGTATTGATGACCAGAATGAGCCAATTTATTTAGAGCTTGCTGATTTGTATGAGCAGACTGCAGCTGAAGCTGGTGAGCCTCAGTCCCTTTCATTAGCCATTACTCACCTTATAGGTAAGTATCAAGGTGATCTTAATCAAACATGGAATATGTTAGCTAATTTTTGCAAATATATAACCAGAGAAGAAGAGCGGGTTAAACAAGCTGGAAAATGGATGCAAACTAATATGTTAGATGAGTTTTCTCCATATCAAGGCTATCAAGATCTTTCAGAAAAAGTCAGTCCTCATCGAGGTATTTTTAGTAGAGTTGCAGGTATCTTTTCTGGCATTTTAAAAATATCAGGGCAGGAGCATAATTTTTGGGCTGATACATCTTTAATTAATCAGGTAGGCAAGATTTACCACGCTGCTTATTTGCTTTCAATGCTAGAGGCAGTTGATGTGAAAGTTCTTTCATTATTAACAGCAGCAGAGTTTGTCATTTATGGGCCAGGGCATGGACCAAATAAAGCGATGACAGATGCTCTGGTTCTACAGAATCTTATTAGTCTTGAGAAATCATTTGCAAAAATTACCTCTGAAACAGAATCTGTTTAAACTATTTTCACTTTTACTACGCTTGAGTTAGGCTTGGTTTTAGATACTCTTTTTGTGTCTGTTTTTAAAATTTATTATTACTTATCAAAATCAGGAAAGAGGCCAACTGTTGATTTCATTAACTCTCTGGAGCCAAGAGAAAAAATAAAAGTAGATTACTTGCTCAAATTGCTAGAAGAATATGGCTCTCAAATAGGCATGCCTCATACTAAAAAAATTAGAAATACATCATTGTGGGAATTAAGAGTTAGATCAAAAAGAACAATTAGAATATTCTACACAGCATATTTACAAGGATATTTTGTAATCTTACATGGATTTATAAAGAAAACGCAAAGAACTCCAGAGAAAGAAATTGGAGTAGCACTACAGAGACTCAGAGAGGTAGAAAACTAGTTGTTTTTATCGCAAAATTGTGATATTTTCTAATTATGAAAATAAATCTAAAAAAACTCTATCCTTGGGAAGATCATAAAAAAGAATTGAGAAAAGATCCTGAACATAGGAGGCTCTTAAAAGAGTTTCGTCCAGAGTATGAGGCTGCAAAAGCGATGATAGAGGCCAGAATAAAGCATAATCTAACTCAAAAAGAGTTGGCGCTAAAAATGGATACCAAACAATCGGTGATCTCTAGGGTAGAAAACATGCAGACAACCCCTAGTTTATCTTTTCTAAAAAGATTTGCTAGTGTATTTGGTGGTAGGGTGAGTTTGAAGTTCTCTGGTATTTAGACTAATTGGACTTTTACTACACTTGCGGTAGGCTTGGTGGGTTAATTTAAACTAATGGAAGATAAACAGTTTTTTGCAGCTATTTTGGCAGTGGATGGGATTGGGCGAAAGACTTTAAGGAATGTTTTTAAAAAACTAGGAGAGTTAGATGTTTCACTAGAAGACTTTTGGCAACAGCAGCCAGCTCAAATTTGGCAGTTATGTAAGTTAAATAGTAAGCAGCAGCAAGGATTAAGAAATTTCAAAAAACGCTTTACACCCGAAAGTTATATCGGGTGGTTAGATCAGAAAAATATTAGTGTCATCACTAGTGAAGATAAAAGGTACCCTAAATTACTAAAAAACATTGATGATAAGCCACTAATATTGTATGTAAAAGGAAGTCTTCAGGGGGTAAATAAGAGGCCTATAGCGGTAGTAGGCACCAGAAAGATTTCGGGTTATGGTCGTACTGTTTGTAAGCAATTAGTTCCAGAATTAGTAGCCTCACAAGCTACGATTGTGTCAGGTTTCATGTATGGAGTAGACACCTGCGCTCATCAGCAAGCAGTGGCCCATGATGGCTATACAGTTGGGGTACTTGGTTATGGATTTAATCATCTTTATCCAGCTGGAAACAAAAAATTCTTCGATAAAATGTTGGCTAAAGGCAATTGTTTTGTGACTGAGTACCCACCTTGGGTGAGTGGTCATAAAGGAAACTTCCCCGAGAGAAATAGAATTGTGGCTGGGATGTCACTGGCTACACTAGTGATTGAGGCAGCTCAAAAAAGTGGTAGCCATATTACCGCTGGGTTTGCAGGTGAGTATGGCCGAGGTATTTGTGCTGTGCCTGGTCCAATCACCAATCGTTATAGTGAGGGCACCAAATGGTTGATAAACCAGGGAGCAAGACTAGTGACTTCTGCTCGAGAAGTTTTGGAGGAAGCGGGTGTTTACGGGATGGGTTGGAGCAAGGTTGTTCCGGTTGATGCAATCATTGGCCAACCTAGTTTCAGAGATGAGTTTCAACAAAAAATATATAGGCATTTATTAAACCAGCCGCTTTCAACCGATGATTTAGCCAAGCAACTTGAATTAAAAATTTCAGATTTAAACACAGCCCTTTCTTTGTTAGAGTTAGAAGGGTACTTACAAAAACAACACAACACTTGGTTTGTCAAAAATGCCAATGGTGTACAATAAATCACTATGAATAAATACAACTCATTTTGCGTGCCAGCTATTTTTTCTTCGTTATCACTTGAAAAAACAGGGCCCGTAATATGAATCTAGTTATCGTCGAATCTCCTGCTAAAACTAAAAAATTGAAATCTTTTTTAGGCGCAGGTTTTCAGGTGGAGGCTTCAGTAGGTCATATTCGTGATTTACCAAAGAAGTTGGGTGTTGATGTTGAGAATAACTTTGAGCCAACTTATGAAGTAGTTGATGGTAAGAAAAAAATAGCTAACAATTTAAAAAGAATCGCCAAATCTGCTGATAAAGTTTACCTAGCGATGGACCCTGACCGTGAGGGGGAGGCAATCGCTTGGCATGTTAAATATATTATTGAGAGTAGTAAAGATAAGAACAAACCAGAATTTATTAGAGTTACTTTTAACGAAATAACCAAGACCGCAGTTTTAGCGGCCATGAAAAAACCAGGCAAGATTGCTTTAAATTTAGTTGATGCTCAACAAGCCAGAAGAATTTTGGATAGGCTAGTGGGTTATAAAATCTCTCCAGTTTTATGGAAAAAAATTAGACGAGGTTTATCGGCTGGAAGAGTTCAGTCGCCAGCTTTGCGTTTGATTGTCGAGCGAGAAAAGGAAATTGAAGCCTTTAAGCCAGATGAGTATTGGGAAGTAGATGTGGCAGTTAATGTCGAAGACCAGCCAGCAGCTCAAGTTTTTGTGGAAGGCAAGGCCCCAGAAGAGTTATCTTCAAATATTTTGATTTCTAGAGTGATGAAGCTTGACCAGGGTAAGTACGAGCCGATTAGTGAAGCAGACGTGACTGGTGTAGCTGAAGCGCTGAAAACAGCTCAATACCAGATCAGTGATGTCGATAGAAAAGAACGTCGTCGTTGGAGTTTAGCTCCTTTTACAACTTCAACCCTGCAGCAGCAAGCAGCTACTAGATTAGGCATGACTAGTAAGCAAACCATGATGATGGCTCAGCATCTCTACGAAGAAGGTTTGATTACCTATCACCGAACTGACTCAGTTACCTTGTCTAACCAAGCTCTAGCGATGGCTAAGGATCATATTAAAGCTACTTATGGTGACGAGTATTTACCGGAGAAGGCACCAGTTTTTAAGAGTAAGGCTAAAAATGCCCAAGAAGCTCATGAGGCAGTCAGAGTCACAGATGTGAAGTTGTCAGGTGATGATATTTTAGGTCGGAGCTCGAAATTTACTGATCGTCACGCTCGTCTTTATGATTTAATCTGGCGTAGATTTGTATCCAGCCAAATGAGCCGAGCAATTTATGATCAGACTAAGATTTTAATTACTGCCACCGCTCAAGATAGCCAAGTGTTTAAAGAAGCAACTCTCAAAACCTCTGGTTCTATTTTAAAATTTGATGGTTGGATGAAGTTGTTCCCCAGTGGAACCGACAAGATTTTACCTGATGTGAAAGAGGAGCAAGATCTTTTTTATCAGGATCTAAATACAGCTCAGAAATTTACTCAGCCACCAGCTCGTTTCAACGATGCTAGTTTGGTTAAAGAACTTGAAAAACTAGGCATTGGTAGACCAAGTACTTATGCCAGTATTATTTCAGTTATTCAAGATCGTGGTTATGTCGAGCGAGAGGATAAGAAGTTTAAGCCTACCTCGATTGGAACTACGGTCAGTGATTTCTTAGTCAAAAATTTTGCTGATATTGTAGATTATGATTTTACTGCCGAGATGGAAGAAGATTTGGACAGAATTGCCCGTGGAGAAAAAGAGTGGCGCAAAGTGATGGGGGCATTCTACAAGCCTTTTGAGAAGAAGATTGGTGAGGTCTCAGAAAATGCTGAAAGAACTAAAATTCCAGTTGAGAAGCTAGACAAACCATGTCCTGACTGCGGCAAGGCAGAGAACAAAGATGAACGCGGTGAGTTAGTAATTAGAACTGGTCGCTTTGGCAAGTTCATTAGCTGTAGTCGTTTCCCAGACTGTAAGTTTACTGAGAACATTGTTGAGAAGTTGGAGGGTCAGTTGTGCCCATTGTGTCAAAAAGGAGACGTGGTGGTTAAGCCTAGCCGTTGGGGAAAATCTTTCTATGGCTGCGGCAACTATCCAAAATGTGACTGGGCCAGTTGGGGAAAACCAGATCCTGACTTGAGAGTTACTAAAGAAGAATGGGCCATTCAGCAAAAAGCCAGAGAAGAACGCAAAAAAGCTCGAGCAGCAAGTAAGAAAAAAAGCACTAAGGGTAAGGTTAAAAAAACGACTAAGAAAGCTCCTGCTAAAAAAACTAAAAAGAGCAAAAAGAAATAAGCACCAGCTATGAAAGTCGCACTCTTTGGTGGAGCATTTGATCCACCCCATCTTGGACATCAGCAAATTGCGCAGAAAATGATCGAGCACTCCATTGTGGATGAAGTTTGGTATATCCCTGTCTACACTCACCCTTGGGCAGACAGATTGGGAAAATGGCAGATGGCTGCTTACGAGCACCGTAAAAAAATGGTCGAGTTGATTTTGACACCAGGAACCAAGTTGATGGAGTATCAAGATGTTAGTTTTACTTATCCAACTTTAGTTGAATTTGCCAAAAATTATCCAGAACATGATTTTTCATGGGTGATTGGAGCTGATAATTTACCTACTTTTGGTGATTGGGATTTTTATCAGCAGATCATCAGTGAGTTTGGAGTTCATGTTTATCCTAGACAAGGATTTGTTTTGGAGCAATCATTCGCGGGAATAAATTTATTGATCGGTTTTCCAGAGGTAGTAGCTTCATCGACAAAAGTTCGTCGGGCTTTAGATAAGGGAGAAGGTATTTCTGGGCTAGTAGATCTAAAAATAGCTGAGTATATTAAAGAGAATAAACTTTATCAGTAAGGGATCTCACCATGGCTGCCACCAAATACAAAGAATATTTTTCTAAAATGCAGGAGCAAAACAAAGAGTTATTTGCAGAGTTTTTGCAGGTTCACCAAGATTATGAGGCTGACCAAAAAAAACATGGGGTAGAGTTTCACCAGGTGGGGCAGAAGGTAGTTGATGTAATCCGGGATTGGGATCGGCGTTTGTGTTCGGCAATGGGTAGAGGTGCTTTCAGCAAATACTCAGAAAAGCTGTCAGAGAAATTTTGGGGCGAAGCCAAGAAAATATTTCCGTTAATTTATAGTGTGGGAGTAAAGAATTCATGAAAAAAGAGATCACTCAGTTTCTTGCTCAAACTTTTAAAAATGCCAGTAAACAAAAGGCGGTCATTGGTGTTTCTGGCGGGATTGACTCGGCTGTATCCTTAACTCTAGCAACTCAAGCTCTGGGGGCAGATAATATTATTCCAGTCATGTTGCCTTATAGTGATCAAGATTTAAGTGATGGCAAACTTATTTTGGATTTTAACCAAATACCTCAAGAGAATTGGCAAGTTATTAATATTAAATCTGTTGTAGATGCAGCAGCTCAGACAGCTGGAGTGGAGATGAGTGATAAAGTTAGATTTGGTAACTTAATGGCTCGGACTAGAATGATGATGCTTTATGATTTGGCCAAAAAAAATAACGCTCTAGTTTGTGGAACAGAGAATAAGTCAGAGAAATACTTGGGTTATTTTACTCGTTTTGGAGATGAAGCTAGTGACTTAGAGCCAATTGCGCATTTATATAAAACTCAGGTTAGGCAACTGGCTGAGACTTTTAATTTGCCAGCATCAGTAATAGCTAAGTCACCCTCAGCAGATCTATGGGCAGGTCAAACTGATGAGCAAGAGCTGGGTTTTTCTTATGAAGTGGCTGATCAAGTATTGGCGCAGCTGATAGATGAGAAGAAACCAGTCGCAGCGATTGGAATCGAGGGGGTCGAGCCAGAGTTAATCCAAAAAGTGATTCAACGAGTCGAGCAGATGAAGTTTAAGCAGCAGGTGCCGTACAGTATTTAATTATGTACAATTAGACTCGTGATCAAATCAGATAAAGTCATTCTTCAATCTCAAAAAATTATTCCAATTATTAAAAAATTGCGCAAACAAGGTAAGACTATTGTTTTAACTCAGGGTAGTTTTGACATGGTTCACATTGGTCATGGGCGTTACTGTCAGGAAGCAAAAAAGTTTGGTGACGTGCTGATTGTAGGGGTAGATAGTGATAAGAAGGTTCAGAAACGCAAGGGACCCAATCGGCCAGTAGTTCCAGAAGAAGAGCGTCTGGAGATGATGATGTTCTTATCCTCAGTTGATTATGTGGTTTTAAAGAAATTAAAAGTTCCTAAATATAATTTAATTGAGCTGATTAGACCCGATGTGTTGATAGCTACTGACAAGACATATACTCAAGATCAAATTGATCATTTGCAGACTATCTGTGGAGAGGTGGTGGTGCTGGAGCCAATGGCAACGACTTCTACTAGTGCTAAGTTGCGTCGTTTACAGATTGGAGCCGCCAAAGAGATCACCAAGACACTCAGTAAAAAATTTGTAAAAGTTATGGAAGAGATGATTGAGGAGCTTAAAAATGGCGACAAATAAAACTGCAATTGTGACTTATGTGCCGGTGATTCATGCTGGTTACATTAATCTTTTTGAAAAATACCCAGAGGCAGATTTAGTAATTGTTGATAAAGAAATTTTAGATGAGCAGTTTAGATCTATCCAAAAAGATATTCGGGCTTTAGAAACTAAGCAGATTATAGATTCATTACAAACTCTCTTTCCAGAGCGCCAGATTATTCATCTGCAGTTTAAAAAAGACTTAGATGAGTATCAGCAGATCATCATGCCAGAAGATGAGATTAGCGACTGGTTGCAAGCAGAATTTTTTCCTGGGCAAGATATAAAGTATGATTCAATTTTCTTGCGCTGGAGTGGATCTAAAACTAAGCAGAAACAGGATGTATCTCCAGATGAAGAAGTGACAGTGGATGAATTACATCAAAGACTAATGGGAGGGGCAGTTAAAGAAGCTGGAAAAAGTGCTGACTGGTGGCGCCAAACAGCCGCTGCGGTGGCTAAAGATGGTGAGTTGATCTCAATTGCTCATAATAAACACGCTCCTTCAGATCAGATTCAGTATATCAATGGTGACCCTAGGGTAAATTTTAGTAGGGGTGAAGCGATGGAGGTTTCCAGTTCTCTGCATGCGGAGGAAGCGGTAATTGCCAAAGCAGCTGCTGAAGGAATTTCACTCAAAGGGGCAGATTTGTATGCGACGACTTTCCCATGTCCATTTTGTGCACGACTAGTGGCTTACTCAGGCATCAAAAGAGTCTTCTACAAAGATGGTTATTCAGTCTTGGATGGAGCGGAGTTGATGAAGAGCCAGGGTGTGGAGCTGGTGAAGGTTAAGCTCTAGAATTACGCTTCGCGTTTCACCTTGTCCTTCCCAATCTTAAATCTAGTGGGCTTGAAACCTGGGGCATTTATATCGGGGACGATGAATTGGGCATGGAGGTGGGAGACAGTCCCAGCTGAGTAATCTGTGTCGCCAAAGCGCATCGCAAAGCCACCACCAGGAGCTTGGGTGTATTCCTCCGCAAAGGCTAGAATTTCCATTAGTTCAGCACCCTCTACAGCAGTCAATTCACTCAGCATTTCCTTATGCTTTTTAAGCACGATGAGGAGATGATACTTGGTGTTTTTATAAGGCCATTTGTTAGTAGTGATAAACCAGTGCTCAGTTTCTTTGAGAAAAGATTGGTTGTTGTATTTAACAAAATTTTCTAAGCAAAAGGGACAGTGATCAGCGTCAATTATTTCTTGCATTATTACTCGTTGCTCATCATTTCGAGCATTATCTAGATCAACGTGTTTATTTTTCATAATTTGATCTTTATTTATTTTTTATCCTTTAGAATTATACAAAAATTGTATGATTACCAATGGTCAGTTACATATCCTTTATATTGGTACCAAAATGGTACCATTTTCAAGGCTCAAGGTTTTTACTAAAACTCTAGATCGCTACGGGAATATTTTTAATACCTGGATAGGGGTCATAATCACTTAGCTCAAAGTCTTCGATTCTAAATTTAAAAATATCTTTATTATCGGTGCTAAGTTTCATAGTCGGGAAAGGTCTTGGCTTTCGTTCAAGAACTTTTTTAACTGTTTCTACTTGGTCGACATAGATATGAGCATCGGAGATGGTATGGATATAAGTACCGGGTTTATAGCCAGTTACCTGAGCCAACATCATCGTCAAAGCAGCATACTGGACCATGTTGGAGGGGACACCAATTGGCACATCTCCTGAGCGTTGGAACATGTGGAGGTGGAGTTTTCCGTTTTGGATGAGGATATGCATCCAACCATGACAAGGACAGACGACCACTTTTTGTTGCTTACCTTCACCGCGGACGATGTACTGAGGAATCCAAGGTGAAATAAAGTGGGTTTTGAGATGGGGCAGCTCGATGATTTGCTCGACGATGTTTTGGATTTGGTTGTAGTTGGTGCCTTCGGCAGTGGGAAAGTCATGAAAAGCTGCCCCATAAGAACCAGGGCCAAGATCACCAGTTTCCAAGCCTCGCTTGTGGCATTTTTTCTCAGTTACCCAGTGTCGCCACCAATGGCAACCATAAGATTGGAGTTCTTCTTGAGTGCGAGCCCCATTAATAAAACCAATAATTTCTCCCAGAGCTTGCTTCCAGACAGTCGGTACTTTTTTAAAGTCTGGAGCCATATTACGCTCAGTAATTAGGGGAAAACCATTTTCCAGATCAAAGCGCATTGCGGGTGGCGCAATGTAGGTCAGAGTATCAGTCCCAGTTTGAGATTTAACTCGAGTGCCCTCTTCTAAAATTAACTTAAGTGTATTGTGATAATCGTAATGAGGAGTCTTCTTAATTTGAGGGTCTGAAGGAACAGTTAGCATATGAAAGTTGTACCATATCGACCAATAAAAGTTGAGCTGATAAATGCTATACTCATCTCAAGATGAAACTTAAGATTAAGCGTTTTGATGAAACATTACCTCTGCCAGAATACAAAACTGATAAAGCGGCAGCGCTAGATCTTTATGCACGAGTAGATGTGGCTATTTCACCTGGGAAAATTGGTTATGTGCCGCTCAACATTGCTTTAGAATTGCCAGAAAATTATTGGGCTTTACTTGCAGCTCGTAGTTCTTTGCATAAAAGAGGCTTGATGATGGCTAATGGAATTGGAGTGGGTGATGAGGATTACTGTGGAGATAATGACGAGTATCGAGCAGTCTTATTTAATTTTACAGATCAAGAAGTAACAGTTAAAAAAGGTGAGCGAATTGTTCAGTTGATTATTCTCTCTAGAGAAAAAGTAGAAGTTGAAGGAGTGATAGAATTAAATAATAATGACCGAGGTGGATTTGGGTCAACTGGGATTTAGTTTTAAAGGAATAAACTTATGCATTGTTTTCTAATTGCAGCATTCACAGCAGATGGATTCATTGCTAGAGATATTGACGATAGATCTTTTGACTGGACTTCAGAAGAGGATAAAAAGTTCTATGTGGAAAAAATAAAGAGCGCTGATGTGATCGTGATGGGTTCTAAGACTTTTCAAACATTTAGAAAACACCCGCGTGATTCTAGATGGGAAATATACACTAGATCTCCTCAAGAATTTGTAAATCATAAGCCAGATATTATTCGAGCTAGTGGAACTGATGAAAATCCTCAGGAGTTACTTGATCGATTAGAAAAAGAAGGTGCACGAAATGTTGTCATTGCTGGTGGATCCAGCATCTACACCATGTTTATGCAGGCTGGAGTAGTGGATAAACTATACTTAACGGTTGAGCCAATATTGTTTGGTGATGGGGTTAGATTATTAAATCAGGATTTGGATGTTAAACTGAAGTTAGAATCGACTAAACAACTCTCAAAACAGACTATTTTATTAGAGTATTCGGTGAGTAGCTAAATAGTATACACCACAGTTTGTAGTGTTTTAAAGATTTTCAAACCACAACCTATTAATGAGTTATTGGAATTTTTGGACAAGGAAGTAGAAGATAGAGTCAATGTCGTAGCTGAGTTTGGAGACTTACTTCATTATTGGAATGATATGTTTCGGTTGGGCGATGCATCAATAACAAGCCTAATGAGTTTCTTTGAAATAGATGCTCCGGCAAATGAATTAACCATCGCTAGAATAAAAGAAGCTGCTGCTGCTGTTGATCATGCTGAGGAGTTAGTGGCTAGAGATTTACTTTACGAGTTAAAAGCTGTTTTAAGATTGGGAGAAGATGATCAAATTGATGCCGAGCTCATTGGGGTGATGGCCTCTCATATTTTTGCAGTGGCGACAGCTTTAGACATCAATCCTATTTACGCAGTTTTGATGAAAAATTTGAGAAATAGGCAGAAGTATCGGCCATGGATCATGAATGTTTTAAGTTCTATCGGGCTTAATTATGGTCAAATTACTAAGATCATGGTCCGTCTCTGGAATGGCGGTGACACAGAGTTTTTTAAAAAGTTTTTAGATCAGTTTCCAATAGAGTTATCTTATGTGGTGGCTAGCCAATTGGCAACTGAGGATAATTAGGCTATTATCAAAAAATAAGGCAGTTCGCCTTTTGAATGGGTGATCAATTTTATGAAGATATATTTTGGAGCAGCAGTTAGCTTGGAACGGGATAGTTATCTACCGTTGTATAAGAAAATTGTTAAAGAGCTGGAGAAGCTAGGTCATGAGGTGGTCTCCAAGCATGTGATTGATCCTTCAATTGATCCTTCAGGTGGACTCAAACCTAATCAGATTTTTGAGCGTGAAGTAGAGAGTGTCCAGCAGGTGGATGTGATGGTAGCAGAGGTAACTGCTCCTTCATGGGGAACAGCCTTACTGATCGAGAAAGCTTTAGATAAGAATATTCCAGTAATTGCTCTTTTTTATAAAGACAATAGTCATGAGTTGCCAACGATGATTGCCGGTCACGATGAGCTGTATGTGACTCATTACACTAAAAGCAATATTAAATCTGTACTCAAGAAGAATTTGTCTCACTTCAAGCATAAGCAACAACAGACTGGCAAGTTATTAGTGATTGATGGCGCAGATGGAGCTGGAAAAGCTACTCAGACGGAGATGCTGCTTAAGTATCTGAAGAAAAATAAAATTAAGAATAAGTATATCTCTTTTCCTCGTTACAAAACTTCTTTTCATGGGGCTCTGGTAGCTCGTTTCTTGAAAGGTGAGTTTGGTGGTAATCGAGATGTTAGTCCATATTTGGCTTCTTTGGCTTTTGCCTTAGATAGATTGACGGCGCGGGATGATATTGTGGAGTGGCTGGAGGAAGGAAATTTGGTTGTTTCTGATCGTTACACTTCTGCCAATGCTCACCAAGCCAGTAAGATGCCCAAAGATCAGCAAGTAGATTTTATTAAGTGGCTTTATGATATGGAGTATAAAGAGCACAAGCTCCCCAAAGAGGATATTGTGTTATTTCTACATGTGTCGGTAGAGATTTCTCAAAAGTTGCTTAATCATAAGTCGAAGAAGAAGAATAATGGTGGCAAGAAGGATGAGGCGGAGAAGGATATTAGTCACCAACAAGAGGCAATCGCGATGTATAAGCGTTTTGCTAATAAATATAAACATTGGGTGGTGGTGGAGTGTGTTGAAGATGGCAAGCTACTGAGTAAAACCAAAATTCATCATAAGATCATAGAAGTGTTGAAGAAAAAAGAAATTATTAATTAACGAAAGAGAAGTATGGCAAAAGAATTAACTGAAGAACAACAAGAAGAATTGGCTAAGTGGGTTGCAGCTGCTAAAGCAAAGTGAGGAGAAATGTCTGCTGAAGAGAGGAAAGCTCTCGAAGAACAGGGAGAAGAAGATGAGAAAGAGAACCCTAGTAAGTAATAGTTAAAAGTTCTGCTTGTATAAGTACCACTACTGAGGGTAGTATTAGTTTCTATGGCAAAGCTTCCCCGTCCAGTGGTTCGTTTGATTGAAAAGTTTGAAAGACTGCCTGGAATAGGACCTAAGTCTGCCCAGAGGTTAGCCTTTTATTTACTGCGTCACCCCAAAGAAGAGCTCGAAGACTTTGCAGAAAAGCTAGTGGCCTTAAAAACTGATACCGTCTTGTGCCAGCACTGTCATAACGTCAGTGAGACCGATCCTTGTATGATTTGTGACGATTCAGGTCGAGATCGCCACATATTGATGGTGGTTGAGTCACCCTTAGATCAATTAGCCATTGAGCAATCAGATAAATACCAAGGTTTTTATCACGTTTTACATGGTGCAATTGATCCTCTTAATAATGTTGGTCCAGACCAGCTCTATTTAAAAGATATTTTAGATAGATTGGATGGAGTGGAAGAGCTAATTTTAGCCACCAACCCCACCATGGAAGGTGAGTCCACAGCCCTCTATATCCGCGAGATAGTCGAAAATTTAGAGCTAGAAATTAAGATCACCCGCATCGGTCATGGGCTGCCAATTGGGGCTGACATTGAGTATGCCGATGGCGTTACCATTGCTCGAGCACTCGAGGGCAGACGCTCCTTGTAAAGCCATATTATCTCCACTAAACTAAACTTAATGATCTCTTCGATCACTTCAAATGGTGTTCCGATATTAGGTAAAACTATAAGGAGGCCATATGCGTATTTTAATCGCATCTAAAACCCTAGAAATCACCACTGCCATGAGAGAGTTCGCTCACGAACAAGCTCTCAAGCTAGATAAATTGGGTCAGCGGATTTCCAAAGTCCAAGTATTTTTAGACCAACGAGTGGCTAAATCTAAACGAGATAGGAATGCACTGGTCAAGTATGTGGTCAACTTGCCTGGAAAAACAATAGTTATTAAAACCAAAGCAGCTGATATGTATGACGCTATTGTTGATGCGACCGATAAAGTATTCCGTCAAACTCGTAAATTTAAAGAAAAGCGTCTTACCAAACAGCGCTAGATCTAGTATTGTAGACTCATGGCTGATGATAAAAAGAAAAGTCCCTTAGATATTCTAGAAGATGTGCTTGAAGATGCTAAAGGTGCTTCTCAAGCTAAAAAGGCGACTCAGCAGGCTGAAGAATCAAAAAAGAAAAAAGAAGATCTGGCAGCAATGGGAGAGCAGAAAAAGGCTGAAGAGGCGATCCTGATCCAGGAGCAACTTGATAAAATGAAGGAGATAAGTCAAGATCCAGCGGTGCAAGCTCGTCGATCTCAAGATCAGGCTGAAGTCAATAAATCTCAAAACAAAGAGTCATCTCAAGATGGCTATGAAATCCACCAACTAGGACATAAAAAGGTTTAACTTATGCCAGGACCAAAGCCAGGAGGAGCTACGCCCAGACCTATGGGTGGTTTTAATCCCGGAATGGGAGCTCCGGCTGAGCATATGGATGAAGCAGCGATGCAGGCTGCTGGTCAGCAAAAACAACTTTCTCAACAGCAAAGTAGCACTCAGTCCGCTTCAGGTAAAAGTGGCACCAATCCCTTAGTTTCTCCTACAGATACAACTCAAGCTCCTCAGGGTGAGGGGAAAGGTGCTTCTCAACCAGAAAAACCTCGAGAGGTGAGTGGTTTGAGAGAAGAATTATTTAAGAGACCGTTGGCCGATATTAAGAAAGGTTTAGCGAGTATTTTTGATATTAATGCTTTGTTTGGTGTTAATCCTGGAGATACTCCAGAAGAAGAAGCTAAGAAGAAGAGTATACATCAGCGTTTTCAGAAATTGACCGAAGAGCAGCAGCAGGTGGCGCAAAAAAAATATCAGGAAGAAATGCAAAAAAAGAAGCTCGAACAAGAGGAAGAAGAGCGGAAAAAACAGGAAGAAGAGGCTAATAAAAAGCAAGCTATTGCGGCTCCAACGAGTACTAAAAAAGGGCCGGTTGGACCGGCTTCTGGTCAGTCTAAAAAACAGAAGTCTCAAAACATGCTAGAGCAGTCTCGAACAGGACTAAGTAAGTCTGGGCAAAAGCATTGAGATTGAAATTGACTTTTTCGCTATTGTTGTTTTGAGATGTGGGTGTCAAAAAGAGGTTAAAAAGTAGTCAAAAGATGCTCAAAAATTACCCAAAAAGTAGGCATTATGACCATAGGGGTTTGAGATGAGCTGAGGGGAATTGGTTTTGGCGGTGGGTTATAATAAATAAACAAAATGAAACTCTACAATACTCTCACTAGGAAAATCGACCAGATTGAGCCGATTGATCCGCCGAAACTGGGTTTTTACTCATGTGGACCAACTGTTTATGACTATACTCACATTGGGCATCTGCGCCGCTATACGATGGATGATTTTTTAATCAGAACCTTAAGACACGCTGGTTTTAAAGTTAAGTTTGTCCAGAATGTGACTGACGTGGGCCACTTGGCTTCTGATGCCGACACTGGTGAGGACAAGATGGAAAAAGGGGCCAAGAAATATAAAGCTACTGTGTGGGATGTAGCCAAGAAATTTGAGGATCATTTCTATAATTCTCTAGAAAAACTCAATAATCTTAGACCAGACAATGTTTGTCGAGTGACTGAGTATATCGATGAGCAGATCGAGATGATTAAGGATCTGGAGCAAAAAGGATATACTTATGTAATTGATGATGATGGAGTCTATTTCGATACCAGTAAACTAGATGATTATGGCAAGTTAGCTAGATTAGATATTAAAAGCCTGCGCGAAGGGGCTCGAGTAGAGAAAGTAGTTGGCCGGCGTAATCCAACTGATTTTGCATTGTGGAAGTTCGAGCGTGAAGGTGAGAATAGAGCTATGGTTTGGCCAAGTCCTTGGTCAGAGCGAGGGTTTCCTGGTTGGCACATCGAGTGTAGTACTATTAGTAAGGATCAATTGGGTGACCAGGTAGATATCCATTCCGGTGGGATTGATCACATTCCAGTCCATCACACTAATGAAATTGCTCAGTCAGAGACAGTCTCTGGTAAGAAACCGTTTGTGAAGTATTGGGTGCATCATAATTTTCTACAGATTAATGGCCAAAAAATGAGCAAGTCTCTGGGAAATCTATTTACGATTGAAGATATTATTGAGCGTGGTTTCCACCCCTTAGCATTGCGACTACTATTTTTAACCGCTCATTACAGAAGTGAGATGAACTTTACTTGGGAGAATTTAGCTGGTTCTCAAAAAAGTTATCAAAAATTAATTAACTTAGTCTTGGATCTCCATCAAGGAGAAGTGGGGACAGTTGATGAAGATCAGGTTAAAAAATATGAGCAGCAATTTTTTGGGCTAATGGAGGATGATCTTAAAACTTCAGAGGCATTGGCAGTCTTATGGGAAGTGACAAAAGCTGAGTTATCGAAAGCAACTAGACTAAAAATATTACTTGATTTCGATCAAGTGTTAGGATTGGGGTTAGCTGAAGTAAAAGCAGGTGATTTACCACCAGCGGTTGAAGACTTACTGACTAAGAGACAGCAAGCCAGAGATGAGCAAGATTTTACCCAGGCCGATGAGCTCCGACAGCAACTTAAGTCCCTAGGCTACTCAGTTAAAGACACCCCCCAAGGTCAAAAAATTAATAAACTAGATTAGTTTTTGCTGCTGCATCGACAAGTGACTATCCTTAGTGACAATCAAATGATCAAGTAGACTTATCCCCAGCAATCGTCCTGCTTTTTTTAGCTTTAGTGAGGTAGAAATATCGTCTTGGCTAGGTTGAGGATCACCTGAAGGATGATTGTGAACTAGGATTAAGCTCCGGCAGGGGAGTTTGATAGCGGGTGCAAACACATCTCTAGGCTCAATACTATGAGCGTTAACACTCCCGACCGCCAGCACTTCTTTAGCCATTAGCTCATAGCGAGCATTGAGATATAAGCCAATCAGTTGTTCGCGATGACTGGGACGAATCTCGCTTACTTCTCGTAGAGCATCGGTTGGCTTAAGCAATCTAGGTTTGGGTTTTAGATTATGGAGGCGTTTCCCCAGCTCAAGGGTGGCGATTATTTTAGCAGCCTGAATTTGGCCAATTCCATGAACAGTGGTGAGTTGTTTGAGAGTGATAGTAGACAGACTGGAGCCAAATTTATTTAGAATCTGTTTGGCTAGAGCCAGGACGTTTCTTTTGTTAGTCCCAGATCCCAGCACAACTGCCAGCAGCTCAGGCTGAGTCAAGTTTTGGGGGCCAGTTGAGATGAGCCTCTCTCGAGGCCTTTTAGATTTGGGGAGGTTTTGGATGGGTTGAATCATGACCCTATTAAAACAAGCCTATCCTACCAAAGGTGTAACAAAACTAAAATTAGTTATAGCCGAAACTCTTTTGCTCTTTACTAACTCGAGCTAAAATCAACTCTACTTCTTTTTTTGAGCTGAGACTATTGATGATTCCTAGTTTTTCACCCCAACGTGTCCCAGGGATAAAGCTAGTTTTGTGTTCTAGGTCAATGGAGAAAATAATGGGAATTAGGTGCTTACTGGAGCTAGAGAGATTTTTAAGTGTTTCTAAGAGATGAAATATTTGGACTGGAGAATAACTGGCACTAATGACGACTAGACTAGGGGTTTTATCTTGTAGGTATTGAGTCGCTCGCTGGGTTGACGTAATATGAAGAGGATGGCTGTCTTGAGGCAAAAATCGGTAAACCTCAGCTAGGTCTGGTTTTGGCTCGACAATCAAGATAGTATTAGGTTCTAGAGCTGACATGTATTAATTAGAGTTAATTCTACTCTAATTAGAATACGATTCAGCACAGGAGGAGTCAAGGACCCAAGTATGAAGAAAAGATTAAATATTAGTCAAAAAATTCGCTACGCCAGGACAGAAGCTGGTTTAAGTCAGAAGGATTTAGCCACTAAACTCCAACTATCTGATAAAGCAGTCAGCGCTTATGAAGTCGGCCGAGCGCAGCCAGGAATCGAGGTGCTGCGAGATATTGGTCAGGCTACTGGCAGGCCAGTAACTTATTTTATTGATGATGAAGGGGCAGAAGAGATTGATTTTGCAGTTAAGATTAAAAACATCGAGAAAGAATTGGGGGAGATCAAGCAAGCATTAAAAGAAAAAGGTTATCGAGTTTGAGCAGTTTTGCTTTTATTACACTTGTAGTAGGATTTATTGGTTAAATTACTAATTAGACAGTAATTTACTTGGAGTGTTAACGTTAAGTAGAAACGTCCCCTTTTAAATTAAGTAGAAATGTCCCCTTTCGGGTAATTAATACTTGTTTGTTAAACGGCTCCACTGGGTTTGTAAAAGTAGTTATCTTTCGTTAACTCTTCATAATTAGATTCC
>JABGTR010000012.1 GCA_018646985.1 Minisyncoccota bacterium | reverse complement strand
TGTTTATATTATTAGTAAATATCAGAGCATTGCTTCATATATGTTTATTATTTTCTTTCTTCCTTCATTAGCTACTCTAGCTTTTCGTCCGAGGTCTCTTAGTAAGCTTGGTGTTTATTTTTCTTCTTTTAAAAAGACTCTTGCTGTTACTAGTTCAGTTGTTCTCTACTCTTTTTCTGTGATAGCTCTATTTACAGCATATAAATTGGGTGGTCAGGCTTCTATTATTTCTCCTATTTTTCAAACAAGCATGATTTTTACAGTTTTATTTGGCTATTTCTTTTTGAAAGAGAAAAAACGTTTATGGCAAAAGATTGTTGGTATATTGTTTGCTTTTGGTGGAGTCTTATTAATAGTATCTTCTTAGAATATTTTTAAAAAATTAGATTTAATTAAAAAAGACCGTTTTGAAACGGTCTTTTAAAAATTGTGGGTGTGCCATGACTCGAACATGGGACCTCTGTCTTATCAGGACAGCGCTCTAACCACCTGAGCTACACACCCTAAAAACGATATTCAGTATTGTAACATGAGGTCGTAATTTTTCTAATAGAAAAATAATGGGTTTAGTTGAGTAAAGATAATATTGGTAGATTTTAACTAGTTGATAGACATGGTTTATAAAAACAACTTAAGTCCTATTTTGATATATAAATATATGTTTAACTATCAAAGTAGATCATAAGATAGCCATAGTTTAAGATTGATATATCAGTGTTTATATCAAGAAACTGCACTTAGCAGAAACATGGTCGCTCTGCTAATATCCTATAGCAAATCTCAACTTATTTTTGAATATAATTTTTATTTTTCAAATACAAAAAACCCTCACTATAAATGAGGGTATGTATTGCAAACTTAATTACAATTTTATAAACAAAAAAACAACATTAGAAAAAATTGTGAGTTAAACACGGTGGTGAAAATGGCCTAGATATGATAATCATAGGACTTGTTATTTCGAAGACATTGCTGTCTTCGGGAGAAAGAATGTCGTGATTATTCTACCCATTCTCCTTAGAAAGGAGGTGATCCATCCGCACCTTCCAGTACGGATACCTTGTTACGACTTAGTCCTCATCGCCAACCTCGCCGTAGTAGGGCCGCTCTAGTAAACTAGTTACGGTCACCCGCTTCGGGCGCTGCTGACTTTGCTGGCTTGACGGGCAGTGTGTGCAAGGAGCGAGAACGTATTCACCGCAACCTTCTGATTTGCGATTACTACCGATTCCGGCTTCATGAAGGCGAGTTTCAGCCTTCAATCTGAACTGAGGGAAGGTTTATTAGGATTAGCTCAGCCTCACGGCATCGCGACCCGTTGTCCTTCCCATTGTAGGATGTGTGTAGCCCTGGATGTAAGGGACATGCTGACTTGACGTCGTCCTCTCCTTCCTCCCTGCATAAGCAGGGCAGTCTCGTATGGTACGTGTAACATACGATAAGGGTTGCGCTCGTTACCGCACTTAAGCGGACGTCTCACGACACGAGCTGACGACAGCCATGCATCACCTGTCTAGCACTCTCGAAGACTTCTTGGTTTCCCAAGCGTTGCAGCTAGATGTCAAACCCAGGTAAAGTTTTTCGCTTTGTATCGAATTAAACCACATGCTCCACCGGTTGTACGCTCCCCCGCCAATTCCTTTGAGTTTTAATCTTGCGATTGTACTCCCCAGGCGCTTTGCTTAACGTGTTAACTTACGTCACTCCCAACCGAAGTCAGGAACAACTAGCAAAGATAGTTTACGGCTTGGACTACAGGGGTCTCTAATCCCTTTTGCTACCCAAGCTTTCGTCCCTTAGCGTCAGTTATGTCCTAGTAGCTTGCCTTCGCGTTTGACGTTCCTCTCGATCTCTACGGATTTCACCCCTCCACCGAGAATTCCAGCTACCTCGAACTAACTCAATCCTAATAGTTTCTCTTGCCTGTCCGAAGTTGAGCCTCGGGCTTAAACAAGAGACTTATCAGGTCGCCTACGGACCCTTTACGCCCAGTAAATCCGGATAACGCTCGCACCCTACGTATTACCGAAGCTTCTGGCACGTAGTTAGCTGGTGCTTTCTAGCGAGGTACTGTCATGTTATTCCTCCCTCGCCACAGTGGTTTACACTCCGAAGAGCTTCATCCCACACGCGGTGTCGCTGCGTCAGACTTTCGTCCATTGCGCAATATTCCTGGTTGCTGCCACCCGTAGGTGTAGGTTCCGTGTCTCAGTAACCTTGTGGCCGGTCGTGCTCTCACACCGGCTACCCGTCATCGGCTTGGTAGGCTATTACCCCACCAACTACCTGATAGGACGCAGGCCCCTCCTTTAGTGATAAATCTTTACCTTATAAACTCTCGAGAATAAGGACCATGAGGTATTACTCCACCTTTCGATGGGCTATTCCTCGCTAAAGGGTAGATTCCTACGCGTTACTCACCCGTCTGCCACTGTCCACTCCGCAAGCGGAGTTTATCGTTCGACTTGCATGCCTTAGGCACACCGCCAGCGTTCATCCTGAGCCAGGATCAAACTCTCAAATAAAGTTTGACTGTCTGAAAATCTTTCAGACAATTGTTATCCTTTTTAAACTGATGTGTATTTTTTAATAAAAATACCAAAAAATGAATTAGCGTTTTCTATCACCGTGTCTAGATCAGACACGATATAAAATAGATAAGTATCTTAAATTGTTAAAGAACCCATTAAATTATAGTTAATGAAATTAAAGATGAGTATCTGTGTCCGTGATGGACGAAGACTTTATCTCTGTAAGGATCGTTATTATAGCAAGTATATGCCAGGTGTCAAAGAGGGGTTTATCAAATTTATTTAATAGATTATTCCCCCACCCATACATCTAAAGTTGCTGTCATCTATTTTCTGATAAAAGACTGCTGATTGACCGGCAGCGATGCCCTTGATTGGTTCCTCAATTTTAACTAAATAATCTCGATCTTTAGCTGTTAATTTAGCTGCGATGATCTTTCCGGTATGGCGAATGCGAATAAATAAATTTTGAGGCAACTCTTCACTTTGATTAATTAAATGGAGCTCGCTAATTAAAAACTCATCTTGATAGGCATCAGCCCCAAAGCCAACAATGAGCTGATTTTTCTCTGCATCTTTACCAATTACATAAAAAGGCGGCAAATTAGTTTTTTCGATCACTGTTCCATCACTTTGCTTAATTGAAGTACTAGGTTTAATAGTGAAGCCATGTCTTTGACCAATGGTATAAAACCAAATCCCGTCATGAGTTCCAATGATATTTCCGTGTGTGTCAATCACTTCTCCAGGTTTTTCACCCAGTCTTTCTTTAATAAATTTGCGAACATCAATGTCACCAATGAAGCATATTCCTACAGAATCTGGCTTGTCAGCTACGTGAATACCTCTCTGCTCCGCTTGGGAACGGACTTCTTTTTTGGTCAGATCAGCTAAAGGGAAAAGAGTGTGTTTTAGTTGCTCATTACTCATTAAATATAAAAAGTAAGTTTGGTCTTTCCAGAGATCTTTGGGAGTTAGGAGTTGGCCATTTTCAGTTTTAGCGTAGTGACCGGTAGCTACAAAATCAAAATTATTTTCCATGGCCCATTCATAAAATAAGCCAAATTTTATTTCTTTGTTGCACATTACATCTGGATTAGGAGTTCGACCAGCCTGATATTCAGCAAAAAAATATTCGACTACCTTATCGTGGTAAGTCTTTTTAAAATCTAAAACTTGAAAAGGAATATCTAGTTTGAGGGCAATTTTAAGGGCGTCTTGATGGTCTTGGTCAGTTCTGCAGCCGGGAGCACGCCAGCATTCAAGATACACGCCAGTGACTTCATAACCTTGCTCTTTAAGTAGATGGGCACAAAGAGAGGAATCGACCCCACCAGACATTCCAAGGGCAACTTTTTTTTTCATTGTTCTTTTTTATTTGGATTTGTAAGAATTAGAAAAATAATTGCCAGCATTAGCAATATTGATTCGGTGGATGCAAACTCACTCGCAAGTTGTGATGCAAATTCTGACATATTGATATTATACATTCTCTACATCAAACAAACGCAGTCTTTAATTGCAAATTTTCCATTAGCGGTTCTAGTTAGGCTGTAAGTAGTTGCGGGGATGTTGAGTGATTGAGAAATATCCCTGACTAAAGATCGAATGTAAGCTCTTTTAGAAGTGTTAGCGGTAAATTTACTGATGATTAGTTTTTCTGGTAGCTGTGAAATAATTTTTTGCCAATTATTATGGATCTCTGCTTGTCTAAAATCACCTTTAACCAAATTTATTTTTTGTAATTTTTTTTGGAGCTGTTGTTTACCAATGGTGTCAGAGCCAATTAGCTTTAATTGGTGAATTTGAATCTCCTTGCTTTCAGGTGTAAATGCTACTTGTTGCTTAGCTTTGTCAAAATAGGATTTACCATCAATGCGTTTGGCAGAAAATTTGGGGAGTTGTTGGGTAATTTTACCGGTGAATTTAAGTAGCGCGGCTGCTATTTTTTTATCATCAACTTCAACTTCATCAATCTCTGTAGTTAAGCCAAGGAGGTCGTGGGTATCGTTTGATACTCCCCATAAAATTTCAAATTCATATGTTTTTTTCCAGTCAGATAGTTCTGATTTTTTAAATCTGTCTTCTCCGGTTAGTACTACCACTACCCCATCAGCCATTGGGTCTAGAGTGCCAGTGTGAGTTGCTTTAGTCTGGTAGAGGTCACCAGCTTTTTTAGCTAATAAATGGGTTGAAGACCCAATTGGTTTGTAGACAGGGATGATCATCAATTTGAATTTACTATTAATTGAAATTTTTTAATAAAGTCTTGATTGTTTTGGTAGTGAATTGTTTGAATTCCAGCAGCTTTGGCTGCTTCAATATTTGACTCACTATCGTCAATAAAAAGTATTTTCTCAGGAGCTGTATTCATAATTTTAGCAATTTGTTGGTAGCTCTCTGACCGATGTTTGTAGATGCTCAGTTCTTTACTGGAAAAAATCTCAATAAAAGGAGGTGTGAGGCTGCCCCTCATTTTTTCAAGCATTCTTTTTGAACTAGCAGAAAAGATATAGCTATTTAGCTTAGGTTGTTGTTTAACAAATTCTATTAATTCATCATTTAGCTCCAGAACGTCATTTTGCTGTGAAGGTGGAAAAGCTAGTACCCAAGAAAAATCAAAAAGAAGGGTGGTGATCATAAGTAGGTTACAGCAACTTTTATTTGATTACGATTTTAGTCTTGCGAAGCAGTTTTTTAGCAATAGTAAAGCTATCAGAACCAGATTTTATGTAGATTCTAGCTAGTTGCTGATTTCCCAATGGTGGTGGTAAATACTGGTCCCCATCATTTAGATATACCGTTGATTTTACAACGTGAGGATTTTCAGCTATTTTTATTTTCTTAATAATGCCAGTTTCTTCAGACCACACGTCAATTCCGGTACAGCTAAAATGTTTTTTAGATTTATCATTTGGCATTTCTCCTAACGAGAGTTGAATGGCAGATAAATCAAGATCTATTCCAGAACTATATTTACTCATCTCGTATCTCAGGCCACCCATTCGAGCATTTATTTCAATTAATCTAATTTTTTCATCCGGAGAGACAATGAAGTCAGGATGAATAAAAGTTGATCTTAAACCTGAAATATCAACTAGTTTTTGCAGTAAATTAATAATTTGGTTTTTAACATCATACGAATAGTAAGAGGGAGTGGTACGAGAAATAAGCTGTTGATGAGTGGCCCCGAAATCTCTTCCATCTAGTACATCTATAAAACCGAGAGTGTGTAGTTTGCCCTTATGATCTACATATGAGGTGCTAGTGATTTGCTGTCCCACAATAAACTCCTCAATTAGTATTTTTTGCTCATCCTTATCTTGCAATGAAGGCTCATTAGCAAAGTGGTCTCGCAGGGTTTTAATGATTTGTTCTGTTAGGTCATCTGGTGAGTTTAAAACGGAGACCCCCCTACTCTTAGCACCTTGGTATGGTTTGATAACCACTGGAAAATTAGCTCGCTGAAGATCTTCTGCCAGATTCTTCAGAGTGGTAAAAGCTGTCTGGGGTCGGTATTTGCTCAAATCATTCTTCACCATCATTTTATGAAAAAAAGCTTTGTCTCTAAATAATTTAATTGCTGAGTATGATGGTCCTGGAAGTTGGAAATGGTCAACTAATCGACTATGAAGCTCAATGAATTCTTCACCACGATTAAGAATGGCGATGGGATCGTGTTTTTTAATCTTCTCAACAATCTGTTCAAAAGTATCATTTCGATTGGGGGTAAAGCTTTTTGATTTTAAATACGGATAATGACGCCTAATCTTATTGGTGACTCTTTTTTTATATGAATCAACTCCTAATAGAATAATGGTTTTATTTAGCATAGTAAATTATTATCTTCATATTTAAATAAACATATTCAGCTTGCCAATTTCTTTTAGTTTTTCTGAATATTTTTCTTTATCAACCTCATAAAAGCTTGGTAATAGTGGTTTAAAATCAGGATTCATCTTAACAGCGGTGTCAACATCCTCCCAAGACATCTTTCCAAAGTAAAGTTTAGTCAAATCAAAATTGTTTTTATTTAAATAGTTCCAGACTTCAATCATGCCTTCTAAATAGACCATGTCTTTGGTAAATCCACCCGGTTGAGAGGTGTCTTTAAGGCCTCTTTTTCTGCGGAGAGTTCTCTCCCAACACCTTTCTGGATTATCAATGTATTTTTTTAAGAAATGCCACGTCTCAGAGAAGCTGTGCTGCTGCGCATAAGCTACAGACACATAGTTCAAAGCAGGATAAAAAGCATATTGAAAATCTAGTGGTAGTAAAGAATGTAGGCCAGCCAATCCTTCTTCGGTTTTTAGATAATTCTTAAATTTATATTTTTTCTTCTTTTTATGCCAAGGTTGCTGTTCATAATTTATTCGGCGCAAAGCATGCGTGCCGATCTCATGATAGAGCATGCTTAGTAAATCCTGTTCTCTAAAGTCAGTTGGGAGTTTGAGCTTGATGGTATCAGTAGTGATAGTAGCTCTGGATACAAAGGAGTTTGACCAGACTATTTTAAAGCGTTCTTCAAGCTGATGAATTTTCAAAAAATCAACTGTTTTCTTTGTAACCTGACTTTGATTGACTGAAGCGCCCCTAAGTTTATCTAGATCAGATTCAGCATATTTAAAATGAACTTTATCTAAAATAGTCTGAGATAAATCTAAGTATTTACTTTGGGGATAGCCGTGTTTATAGAGAATATCGTCATCAAATTCCGTTGCATATTTAAATTGCGGATTGTAAGTTTCATCAGTGAAAAACTTCTTTTTTTCCTCAAGTAGGTTAACGGGAGTAATTTTTTTAATCAAGCTCATTCTTCGCTGTCTCCTACTAAGAATCCTTGGACATCTTTTCTGCCTAGCTCAATTTTATGTGAGGTGCGATTAAGGCGTTTGATTACGACCATCGCAGTCTTAATAATTTGATCATTAATTTTGATCTTAATCTCTATTACTGGCACACTGCCCTCAATTTCCTTTTGTCGCCATAGTAAGTCTTCTATGTCATAGTGACCTAGCTCTTCCGCCAGTTCTTGACTAATGGCGCTTCGATAGCGGCTAGTATTGATTAGTGCATCTACGTTATGAAGTTTTCGTTTATCATCATAAGCTTTGATGGCGGGGCGATAAGAAATAATCGGTGTTATTTCCCCAATTTTACTTTCATCAATAAGAATATTGGCAAATAAAGCTTGAGCAATCTTGACTCCATGTTGAGCATTGCGGACTTCTAAGCCCTCTACTCTTTCGAGTCTTTTTTTCAAACCAGCATCATTAGCTATTTGGATTGATAGTCCGGGGTAGCCGTTAAGCTCAACAATCATTGGCCCTTTTTCTGGATGAATAAATAGGTCAGCACCCATATATTCATAGCCAGCAACATTTGCTGCTCGCACTGCAGTTTCTAAAACTTGAGTCCATTGTGGGATCATGATACCGCGCACTTTCTTCTTACTTTTTGGAAAAGTTTTAATGATTTTTTTCTTACCATAGATACCATGAATGGTAACTCCAGAAGCCATATCAATCCCAACTGCAATCGCTCCTTGGTCTAGGTTAGCTTTACCATTTGATTCTTTGGTGGGAATTCTAGCCATAGCCATGATTGGGACGGAGTTAAAAACAATTACTCTGATGTCTGGAGTGCCACCATATGAGAACTTGGCTAGGCTGGGGTGAGAGGGAATCATTTCTTCTACCAATGCCTTGTGATTACTACCCCAGGTACTGAACTCACCATCAAGAATATTGTTGATATGAAGGTTAAAGTCAGCTTCTTTGATTTTATTACCTTGACTATCGATCCAGACAGCCTTATTCTCAATCTTTTTTTCTATCACCCAGATTCCTTTACCAGCACTACCACTAGCTGGTTTTAGAACAAATGGCACGGGAATATTAGTCCAGTTGACTACCTCTAGATCATCTGGTGAGTCGAAAACATGGTAAAGTTCTGCGGTAAGAATATTGTGCTGTTTGAGTAGTTCTTTGGTGCGGAGTTTAGAAAAACCAAATTTTTTAGCCTCACGAGAGTTAAGGGCTGTGTAGCGATATCGAGCATTATGTCCTAGGATGTGTGAAGGTTTAATTGACATAATTTTTATCAGCCAATACTATTATTCCTCCATCAATGAGCGAAATCTAAAGTATTCAGCAAATCGTAGACCGGAGAACTTCCCTACAATAAAGTTTATTCCTAGAGTAATCATGGTCAGTAGTTCTGGTTGGAGTAAGGCAAATTTTTGTAGAGCTTCCCACTGGAGTATGAAGCTGGATAAAAGCGCTAGGCTTAGAGTTTCCACCGTTAGAGCAATTGCATCCATGGGTTTAGTTTTGCCTTGTGCGTCTAAGAAGTTTTCTGCTAGTAAAACTAAAATCATGATTGAGAAAATATTGACTGTCATTAGTGTCACCATGTTAATCAATGGTGCTAAAAGCAGTATTCCCAGAATAGCCAGTGAGACAAACCAGAGCAAGATGGCAGTACGAGGCAAGTACGGTAGTTTAAATCTAGTTAAGATTTTTTTAGCTGGTAGAGCTACAAATACAATCACTAAGAACATAGCAATTCCCTCAATAATACCAGTTGAAACTAGAGCAATTGATAAAACAGCTGGAATATAAATACCAAATCCCCGCAGACCAATAATGTGTCTAGAAGCAGCAATGAATGAAGATACAAGGGGAAAAAGAAGGACTAGAACGATGACGTTTGGGGGCACACCTTCTTTAACAGCATTTCTAATTGCTTGTTGCAAGAGATTGGTGAAGTTTTTACTTGTAAGAGGATTCTCTTCAAGATAGCGAACTAATTTACTTTTCTGCTCACCTTCTGTTTCGGTAATATCTAGATCTTTTTTCTCTTGAATTTTTTGAACAGTTTCTGCAGACGGAGAAGCTAGAGTAGCTTCTGCAGTAGCTTCAGCAGAGTCGGTAGACTCGATCCCCACCTCAAGATCTTCAGTCAGTAAAGATGGTGTTTGAGCTTGTGAGGGTTGAATTACAAAAAAACCAGCTATCAAAAATAGGGCCAGAGATAAAAGGAATTTTTTCATGAGAGTATTATAACCTAATCTGGAGCTAAAAGCGTGTGGGGAGATGATTGTAGTGATATAATTTGATACAATAATCGTTTTATTTAAGAAAACCAATTTCAAGGAAAATGAATTATGGCAAAGTTTGAAGTGAGAGCTAAGAAGGGCGGGATGTATAAAGATGGTTACCTAGGAGTCTTTACAGCGGTCGAAAAATCATCAATTGATGATGGTGACGATGAGCTATTCTTTGTAGTTGATGGAGGCACCATACGGTTTGCTGACATACACAACTTTTTATATATATTGTTTGAATCTTCACTAATTATGGGTACAGACGAAACAAGTTGTTACGATAGTATGAATGAAGTTTAAGATGAGTGGAATTAATTTAAGACTCATTTCTAGAGCAGAAAACCTAGGAAATTTTGGAAAACTCCGATTAAGGTAGAGACGATTAAGAGTGAGAAGAATTCGTTGAATTGTACTCCTAGCAAGGTCATGGCTTCGATATGAAATCCTGGGACTAAATAAGTGACTAACCAAAGTAAAGCTACGTTAAGAACGACTGAAAATAGCCCCAATGTAACTACATTAATAGGTAGAAATAATATTTTGAGGACAGGGCGAGCAATTTTATTGAGTAAAGTTAGGACGACAGCTGCCAAAGCTAAGGTAGTCCAGTTCATATAGCTAACAGTGGGTAAAAAGTAAGCCAGTAAGAAGATAGTTAAGGTAGAGGTAATGAGGGGTTTAAGAAGTTTCATAAGTCTAGGATAACATATTTTTAGCTCGTCGTTTTAGATGCTGGTTTTTAGAGAAACGGTGAGACTCATCTCGAATGCGTTGGATCAGATGTAAGACTGGATGATCCTGAGGAAGTAAGACAATTTGGTATTTGATCGATAAACGGGGCTCTCTGATAATCTCTATCGGTATTACGATCCTATCAGGATTTTTAGCGATACTAATCACTGGAGCGGACCAGCGCCAAGCCTTAAGAGTAGATCTGAGCTGTCCCTTTCCCCCATCAATGACTAATAAATTCGGTGTGCCCCACTCGGGATGATTTTGTCTTCGGCTAATGGCTTCGTTGAGCATGCCGTAGTCGTTGGGAGTATCAAGAGTTTTAATATTAAAAAGACGATATTGATCTTTAGCTGGCTGACCATCAACAAAAGTCACCATCGAGACACTAGCCAGTTTTCCAGATGTATTACTGACATCATAACCCTCAATTCTAGTAAGTGGGTAGTTTTTAGGAATTTTTAAATAAGTAGCTAGTATTTTTTGAAGATGGAGTAATGTCTCGTGGTGGTCATCGGTGAGGCTGGGTAAAATCAGGGTTGGTTTAAGAGGGTATTTCTTTTGAGTAACTTCTTCAATTAATTGAACTTGATCTCTAACCACTGCTGCTTGCTCAAATTTTTCTTCCTTAGAAAAAGATTTGAGTTGTTGTTTGAGATTCTTCAGGACTGTTTTTTTCTGACCTCTTAAAAAGTAAATCAAGTTTAAGATTTGAGCTTGATAGTCTCTGTGGCTGATTTTATCAATGCAGGCACCTGGACATTGATCGAGGTGGTAGTAGAAACAAGCCTGCTTCTTTTGATGTGGGGGCTGATTGCACCACGGAAATATTTTGCGCATTATTCTCAATACTTCCTTGACTTTTCCTGAGCTGGGATATGGTCCGAGGATAGTTCCATGATGTTGTTGATGATCTAAATCTTTCTTTCTAATGGTTAGTACTCGAGGGAAATCACCGTCAGTAATATGAATATAAAGAGGAGTTTTATCATCTTTGAGGAGGCTATTGTACTTTGGCTGATGAAGTCTAATTAGTTCGGCCTCAATTAGTAGGGCTTCTAGTTCGCTTTCTAAAACTTGATGCTTAATGTGGGTAGCGGTCGCGACCATTTTTTTTATTTTAGGTGAGAGATCTGCGAAGCGAGTGTAAGATCGGAGGCGATTTTTAAGATTTTTAGCTTTACCGACGTAAAGAATTTTATCGTTTTCGTCTAAGAACCAGTAAACTCCCGGTAGCGAGGGAAATAAAGATAGCTCCTCCTGCCATGGCCATGATGAAGCTCTTCTGGTGGAGGTATTGACTAATTGCTGGGCTGGTGGTGAGCTCAAATTCTTGGGTTTCATTTAATGCTTTTATTTGTATTGTATCGCGGCTCGGTATAAAACCAGTATTGTTTTCTATTCTTAGCGGTATTATCTGTCTTTGGAATGGTAATAGAGCGACAATTTCACTAATATTTTGCGATGAAGATATTTGACTAGAACTAGCGGTAATTTCTAGGGGTAGGTGATAATCTGCTTGGCCAGCTAGATTGGTGACTTCCAGGTGATATAAGCCAGGTATATTCACTAAGCCCAGAAATTTTTGAGGCTTAAGTTGAAACTCAATTTCCGATAAGTGTTCTGGGAAGATGGCGCCGAAATCGACATTGACTGTTTTTTCTGTAGCATCTGGTTTTTTATAGCTGCCAGCTGGGTGTGGAGTAACACTGTTTTGGCCGTTAATAGCAAAAACGATATGATTTAAATCTAGCTGATGAAAATAGTCAACTCCGCCAGTGGTATTTTCCCAAGTAGGATCAATGGGAATCCAACGCTGCTTTTCTGGGCTGTAATAATCTGGCCAAGAGTGAAGGATGTCTTCCACTAAGCTTAGGGGACGCAGCTCACTATTTTGTGAGTGAGCATAGCCAGTGATTCGGCGTGAATAAATACCAGCTCCTCGAGCTAAGGTGACAAAGAGATCAGTAAATTCTTGGCAAACAGCATCGTTGGGATTGTTGATGGCGCCAATAGCCCCCAACCTTTCTGGTAATCCTAAGGCGATATCAGTGTTGTAGTTGAGAGTATTTACGACAAAGTCATTAATTTCTTTAGGAGTAGTGCGGTCTTGAGTAATGCTTTTTAAATCAGAGTTATTGATTGGCCAGTACTCTTGGGTCTTGAGAAGACTCTCATCTGGGATAGAAACAGGGACGGACTCATCTGGCTCTAGGGTGAGTCTAACCGTAGCTAAGAGTTTGACTAAAGTATCGCTGCTGGCTGGAAGTTTGTAGGTAGCGATCCAGTTGCCGTCTAAATCAAGTTCCATTTTTTCTGGCTTTGGTTCTATAAGATGATAATGAATTTTTTGAAAAGCAGTATCTGGAGGAAAAGCAACTTGGGTAATGCCGGGGTTATTGGTGGAGTTGCTTAAGCTATAGCTGAGGTCAAGATCAAAGAGTTGTTCACTGCCAAAAAGAGCAAAAACTCCCATCTCTTCTTCTTTACTAAAACTAGTGACTATCTGGCTGCCACTGGCAGTGAAGTTGTGAATAGTGGGAGTAGTTCTAATTGGTCCACCAAACCTAGCGGGCGTGATGAGGGTAACACTATAATCAGAGTAATCTTGAGGGTTAGCTTGAGGTGCTAGTGTTACTTCAAGGACGCTACCACTGATAACAGCTGCGTCAGGGTTGGTGTAGCTGATGGTAAATTTTCTGATTTTTCCTTCACCGACTACTTTTCCGGGGAAGGTAATGCCAATGCTGGTTTGACCAGGACCAGACTGTTGGTCCGATTTGATGGGGACAATTTCTGGCTTAATGCTTTTGCCGTCACTGATGACGGTGATGTTTTTGAGTTGGGCGGAGCTAATTTTGAGACCGTACTGGCTGATATAGGTAGTAGGAGTTTTGTTGGTGACAGTAAACTCGTGTTTGACTCTACTCTGCCCCGCATCACTGACCGTGACGGTGGTGTGGAGCTTGGTGTCAAAGTAGTCTGAATTTGACTCAGCTTGGATTGGGGTAACAATGATTAAAAATAAGAAAAATATTGAGAGAAAGATGGAAGAAAGTTTTTTCCAGAACATAGGGATGAGTGTAGCATAGGAGGTTTTAGTTTTCTTTATCTGGAGGGATGAACATTTTTCTTATCAAATTTTTTAATTTCACATTTTTTTTTGAGCTTGAGAGTGTCTCAGCGATATTATTTTTATCAGAAAATAAATATTCAATTGCTAAATATCCCACAGATGCCCATATACCAGCTAGAAGTATTCCAAATAGATCAGGAATCTCACCAACAACACTAAATCCATTAAGTTCTAAGTGTGAAGTTACAATCATGCTAAATAACATGGACACACCAATTTTTAATCTTGGGTCAATCTTTTTATCTGTGGATAGTTCAATCATCTTAGATATCAACTCAACTGGGATACGACTCAAATAAAAAATTTCCAGAGTTTCTACTACATCACCCATATGTTGATCAAAAAAACCAATGATGCCTTCTGTTTGATATGGGATTACTTCAGTTTCATGCCCATAATCTCTTCTAAGTTCAATTGAAAATATTATGAAATTCCATAGGCCAAAAAGTCCTTCTTTTAGTAAGCTTTTTTGAAATTCACTTAAATGATCTATTGTTATTGGTTTAAATTCATGTTTTTCATCGCCAGATTCATTCATATTTTTATTCTATAGCAAAATCAATTCTACTACACTTGTGGTAGAAATTGAGTGTTTTACTAACAAAATGTGGGGCGCGCTACTGGTGTAGAACCTCGACTTACCATTCAGGGTCAGCGGGTTCGATTCCCGTCGCGTCCACATTTTTAGGAATTGTTTTATAGTGAGAATTATCTATAATAGTTACAATGGTAAGTCGGGGTTACGAGATAGACTCGCAAATTCTGATCAAAACACCCGCATTAGCGGGTTTTTTGTTGTTTTAGTTCTTCTTTAAGATATTTTCCAGTATAAGATTTTTTCTCTTCAATAATATCCTCAGGTTTGCCAGTAAATAAAACTTCTCCACCTTTGCCACCACCTTCAGGACCAAGGTCAATAATCCAGTTGGCGTTTTTAATAATATCTAAGTTATGCTCGATGACGATGACAGTATTATTGTTCTCTACCAACTGATGTAAAACGTCTAGTAATTTTTGAACATCATGGAAGTGCAAGCCAGTAGTGGGTTCGTCTAAGAGATAAACCACATGCTCATTAACTCTTCCTGAAAGCTCTTTAGCTAGTTTAACTCGCTGCGCCTCTCCTCCACTCAGGGTTGGTGCTGGTTGGCCTAGCTCTAGGTAACCTAAGCCGACGTCTAGCAGTGTTTGAAGTTTGCTGCGCAAGGTGGCATGACCATCGAAGAACTCAAAAGCATCTTCAATCTCCATCTTCAAAATTTGATGAATATTTTTACCCTTGTAAGTTACTTCCAGAGTTTCTTCACTATATCTTTTGCCATGACAGACATCACAGGTCACATAGACATCAGGTAAAAACTGCATTTCAATTTTAATCTGTCCATCACCTTGGCAAGATTCGCAGCGCCCACCTTTGACATTAAAACTAAAGCGGCCGGCTTTATAGCCACGAATTTGAGCCTCACGAGTGGCGGCGAATAGTTTACGAATGTAATCAAAAACTTTAGTGTAAGTAGCTGGATTAGAGCGAGGTGTTTTTCCGATCGGACTTTGATCAATCAAAGTGATTTTTCTAACTTCATCAGGAACAACTATTTTATCAACGTGCCCAGCTTTACGATGAGTTTTGTAGCCTAAGTTAGTGGCTAGCTGGTGATAAAGAGTGTCGTGTAACAGTGTAGATTTTCCACTTCCAGAAACACCGGTAATAGCAGTGAAAGTCCGCAGTGGGAACTCAACATCAATTTTCTTTAAGTTGTGTTTAGTAGCACCTTCTATTCTAATACTGGATTCATTCTCTTGAGAAATAGCTGCTGAATTAGGATCAATGTAGCGTCGGTCTGGGACAACTTTTTTGTAGATGACATCTTTTTTACGAGATAAGTATTTAGCAGTCAGAGTTTTCTTTTTTTGGATTTCTGCTGGAGAGCCTTGAGCCACAATTTTGCCACCTAATTTACCGGCTTCAGGGCCAAAGTCGACCACTTCATCGGCGGACATAATTACATCTCGATCATGTTCGACCACGATGACAGTATTGCCTTTGTCACGCAAGTTTTTAAGAGTGTCTATTAAGCGATGATTGTCGCGTTGATGCAAGCCAATGGTGGGTTCATCTAAGATATACATGACTCCAGTTAGACCAGTTCCGATCTGTGAGGCTAGACGAATTCGTTGGGCTTCTCCACCAGCCAAAGTAGAAGCTTCACGATTCAAACTGATGTACTCTAAACCGACTGAAGTTAGGAATTTAAGCCGCGCATTAATTTCTTTAAGAATAGAGTCGCCGATAGCTAACTCTTTTTCACTTAAGACTTTGTCTTTATAAACATGTCCTGCCCACTCTAAGGTTTGATCAATTGGTAAGGCGGTGATTTCAGCGATGTTTTTCCCATCTACAAACACAGCTAGGGCTTCGTCTTTAAGACGATCTCCATTACAGCTGGGGCAAACTTCTTGAAGCATGTATTTTTCAATTTCGTGGCGAATAAAATCTGAATTAGTTTCTTGGTAGCGTCGTTCGAGGTTTTTTAAGAAACCTTCAAATGATTGCTCGATGCTGGTCATTCGGCCTTGACGATTCTCACCAGATACTTCATAAACTTTTTTAGAACCATAGAGCATTACTTTTTGAGTTTTTTCATCAAACTCTTCCCAGCGAGTTTGACGGAAATCATAGCCATGATCAGCGATGACAACCTTAATCAATCTACTCCACCAAGTTCCATGAGCCAGGGCACTGGCAAAAGGAATCACTGCCCCTTCACTGAGGGTTAGTTCGGGCGCAATCATTTTTTCAGCGTCTATTTTTAATAATGTGCCCAAACCATTACAGGTTTCACAGGCTCCCTGTGGAGAGTTAAAAGAAAAGAGCCTAGGCTCGAGCTCTTCTATGCTGATTCCACAGTGGCTACAAGCCAAACTTTCACTAAAAAGCCTGTCTTCTACTTCTTTGGGATTTTCAGGAAAACTAAGGGAGGCATCTTTGACAAAACTAATCACTACATAACCCTCGGAAAGTTTGAGGGCTTCTTCGATGGATTGATTGAGTCGGCTTTTAAAGATCTTGAATTCAGTTTTATCTTTAAGTTGTTTTTGGGAAATTGTGAGTCGGTCGATGAGAGCTTCAATGGTATGACGATTGGTTTTTATTAGGCTTAGTTCTTCGTTTAAATCATATATTTTGCTGTCTATTCGAGCGCGAACATAGCCCTTTTTTTGGATGTTATCCATCAGGCCGTCAAACTCACCCTTGCGGTTGCGGACCACTGGGGATAAAACCATAAATCTAGTGGGAGTTCCACTAGCTTTTTCCTCGAGTTCAGTTATGATGTGGCCCACGATTTGATCGACACTCTGAGTGGAAATTTCACGGTTACATTCTGGGCAATGTGGATGGCCGATACGAGCGTATAGAAGCCTCAGGTAGTCATAGATTTCAGTGATGGTGCCGACGGTAGAGCGTGGGTTGTGAGAGGTGGTTTTTTGGTCGATGGAAATAGCCGGAGATAGACCATCGATTTGATCGACGTCTGGTTTGCTCATGACTCCTAAAAATTGGCGAGCATAAGAGCTTAAGCTTTCGACGTAACGGCGCTGGCCTTCTGCATATAGAGTATCGAAGGCTAAGGAGCTTTTACCACTTCCGGAGAGACCAGTGAAAACTACTAGTTTGTTTTTGGGGATAGTGACGTTGACGTCTTTGAGGTTGTGTTCTCTGGCACCGGTGACGACTATTTTATCTTGAATCATAAGTTAAATCTGAAAAAATAAGAGTAACTATTATAGCGCAGGTGGGGGTAAATTAGGAGGGCGAAGCGAGTTCGATTCTCGTCGCGTCCACATTTTAATATTGAAGAATTAGTTGAAAAATTGTATAATTAACTCTGTTAAGATCTCACCACGGACACTTGTCCGCTGGCAACAAAGACTCCCGCTTAGGCGGGATTTTTTGTGGGTTAAGCTTAACTATTACTCAAAGCAAAATCATCCCAAATGTCGTGGCATCCACATCCACCCTCATTTGTTGATGCTCCCAGAGCGACAAGGTTTGATCTCTTGTTAGTTCCTCCCTTAGATAATGGAGTGATATGGTGAATTTCTAGAGTACACTTGGTGCCGCAATCAAAGCAGCGATGTCTTTGTTCTCGTTTAATGGTTTTGTTTCTATGAGCCCTGCTTTTAGAGCTCGAAAAAGCTAGGTATGTTAGGGAAATAAGAGCTAATAAATATAAAGACAATGATCTATCAACTGTTTTCTCTTCATTAGTTAATTCTTTATTGATCACAATAGATCAATATACTACACTACTCCAATTGAAAGGTGAGGGTTTATGGTAAAAGGAAAAGAAAGAAAAACTGATGAAATGTGGGTATTTGGTCAGAGAATGATGTCTCAATATGCCGAGGAATCAGATGGTCCAAGCGGTGTTAAGCACACAAGAAAACCATTACATAAAAAAATGTCTCAAGCAGATTTTCAACAATCATTAGATGAAGCCCGACAGTTGAGTGCTGATATTACAGCTAGATTTGAAGGTGCTAGAGCAGCTGGAACTAAATATTTCTGCTTAGGATCAGAGTGTGGGGGCTATGATGATCCGGGTGGAAGTCGGGCCAATCCAACTTGCCCATGTTGTGGAGCCGAACACTGTTTTCCTTGACCTACTTAACCACACTCCATAGCCACCATATATAAAATCCAGCAGCAGTGCCTTGGAATGTCCCCCAACAAATATCAATGATAGTAATCATCCAGGGCCAGTCTTTGATAAAAGATTGGTTGGTTAAGTCATAGGTGGCGTAGATGACAAAGCCACTGATAGCACCCACTAGGACTGCAGTTAGGAGAGTGTTCTCTACTTGGATCCCCAAGCTGATGAGGATAGCTAGACCGGTGGCAATTATCGCTTGGGTAACAATACCCACAGGTAGATTAAAGACGATGCTGTCGTTTTTTTTATTAGCTAAATATCCTAAATGTTTGTTGTAGAATCCTTTGGAAAATACTCCCAGCCAAAGCATGTCCAGGACGATGAAGATGACGACGGTGATGAGCCATATTTTTAGGAATGGGGTGGTGAGTAAGAATTTCATGGCGTCTCTCTACCAGTTGAGGTAGGTAATTGATATTTGGAGGATGCTGGCAAAGCTGACCCAAAAAAAGTAAGGGAGTTGGCTCCAGAAAAGGAATTTTTGCTGGGGCCAGAATTTTATGAGTAGGTATAGGAGTGTCCCCCAGACTACTAGGATGTCTATCATCGCTAGGAGGTTGTTTTGGAGGCCGAATTGAAGTGGTGAGAAGGCGAAGTTGGCAAGGAGGTTAATGACGAAGATGGTGATGATGTTTTTGGTAAGTTTTTTAGCTTTGTAGAGCTTGAGTGTGTAGAAGAAGCCGATGGCAATCAGGATATAAAGCACACTCCAAACTGGGCCAAATAGCCAAGAAGGTGGAGCAAAGCTGGGTTTGATCAAAGAAGCATACCAAGTGGGGGTGTTGTAGATGTCCATAATTAGCTCTTTCTAGGAAACCAGGGTATCAAGAGACTGGTGCATTTCTTATATGATTGATATTTTAAATCATTTTTGTATTTTTTGTTATATCTTTTTTCCAACAATGGAATGCCACTGATAAAGAGGAGAATAAAAGTAATAAACATAGGTCCCAGAATGGTCAGCCAGCTTAGATTACTTTGCCAATTAATGGTGGTGATAAAGATCCCCCACCAAACCATCATTTCTCCAAAGTAGTTGGGGTAACGAGAGTACTTCCACAATCCAGTTTCAATCCATTTGCTATTGTTGGCTAGATTATTTTTGAATTTAAATTTTTGCCAGTCAGCACTGGTTTCGATGACAAGTCCAGTTAAAAAGATAATGCTTCCTAAGATGGTCCAATAGTTAATAGAGATAGTTTTATGGCTGGTGAGGGCATAGATGCTAGGTAGCATAACCACCCAGATGGTGACAGCCTGAAAGGTCCAAAATTTAAAGAAGGAAAAGAAATTTTCTCGAATACTATCAAATCGATTATCTTTCCCTATCTTTAAGATTCTGATGAAGAGATAGGTGGCTAAGCGTAGTCCCCACAAGGTAATGCTGATAGTAAGGATGAGTTGAGTTGAGAGAAGGTTGGATTTGGTAAGGAGTAACCACCAGGATATGAAGATGAAGGTTAATCCATAGGCTAGGTCGGTAAGTTTGTCAGTTTTGAATGTAGCAGCAAAGGTAAAAAATAAAATTTGAATGAAAAAGGAGATGAGAAGAGTTGAGATGAAAATGTTCATCTCAATTAGTATAGCGGATTAGTTATTTTTTATAATAGTTGTTGAGTCTCTACCCCAACTCCCCAATCTTATCTCTTAACATTGCTGCTAACTCGAAGTCCATTTGATCTGCCGCCAACCTCATTCTTGTTCTCAGTTTCTTGATCATTTTTCTTTTATCATCCGGCGTTAAGTTATCTGCTTTTACCGCTGCAATATCCACTTGTTCTTTACCTACATCTACAATAAACATTTCTCCACCCTTAGTCTGTATTTCTTCCTCTTCCTTCTCAATCATCCGGTCTCGAATTGGCTTGATAATAGTTTTAGGATCAATCTTATTTTTACGGTTATACTCCAGCTGATATTCTCTTCTCCGCTGCGTTTCCTCAATCGCCAGCTTCATTGACTTCGTCAGCTTATCCCCATATAAAATAGCCCTGCCCTCTACGTGTCTAGCTGCCCTACCCATCGTCTGAATAATCGAAATCCTGGAGCGTAAGAACCCTTCCTTATCCGCATCCAAAATAGCTACCAAAGTAACTTCTGGTAAATCTAATCCCTCTCGGAGCAAATTAATTCCCACCACCACATCATACTCACCCTTCCGCAAATCCTCCAAGATATCCGATCTCTCCAACGTTTCTACACCAGAGTGCAAGTAAGCCACCTTCGGGTACAAAACATTTTTTCGCAAATCAATCTCTGCCGGCAACTTTGCTCGAGTATGATAACGCTCATCAATCTGACCAATCTTCATCTCATCAATCGGTAAAAAACCATTCGCTAAAATAACTTTCTCCGGGTCCACCTGCTCTACCCGCTCATCCCGTTTAGCAATAAAATTCTCCACCAACTGCTTAATCTTATCCTGGTCATTCAGGTAATCCGTCAGCGCCTCCGCCATCTTCTTGGTCAGCGTCGTTACCAGACACCGTTGCCCCAGTTGCTTCCGTTTAATAATCTCGATAATCAAATCCTCAATCTGCCCCTTAGTTTCTCGGAGCTCAATCTCAGGGTCCAGCAAACCAGTGGGTCTGACCAACTGCTCAATCACTTCCCCTCCACTGTGTTCAATCTCCCATTCCTTGGGCGTGGCTGAGACATAGATCGCTTGTGGGATCCGATCCTGAAACTCACCAAACTCTAGGGGTCGGTTATCCAAAGCACTTGGTAATCTAAAACCATAATCAATTAAAGTATTCTTTCGAGATTGATCACCAGCATGCATCCCCCCAATCTGAGGGATCGACATATGGCTCTCGTCCATGACCGTCAAGAACTCGCCGTCACCAAACTCTTCCGCATTATGTTTAAAGTAATCCAGTAAAGTGTAGGGTGGCTGGCCGGGATCACGACCATCAAAGTAGCGGGAGTAGTTCTCGATCCCATTCGTAAAGCCAAACTCTTTAATCATCTGTAAGTCATACTTCACTTTTTGTTCTAAACGATGAGCTTCAAAAACTTTATCTTGGTCCTTAAACATTTTCAGTCTTTTCTTTAAATCTTCAAAGATGGCTGCAAACCGCTCGGTTTGTGATTTGGGGTCAATCACATAGTGTTTGGCTGGGTAAACTACAAACTGATTTTGTTTTCTCTCATAAAGAGTCATCTTATCCGGATTCATCTTGGTCCCAGTCACTGGGTTAATCCAGTCAATCTTAGTGATCTTATCTTCTAGCGTATCGATTCGCAGCGCCTTGTCTTCATAAGCTGGCCAGAGCTGAATCGTATCTCCCCGCAAGCGATAAGTCCCGCGGCGAAGTTCGGTGCTACTACCTTCGTACTGGAGCTGGGAGAGACGCAGTAAAAGATCACGGCGTTGAATCAACTGCCCTTCCATAATTTCCAGAATATAACGGCCATATTCGACCGGTGAACCGAGATTATAGATACAGGAAACAGAAGCAATCACGATCACATCATTACGAGTCAGGAGATTAGTGGTGGTGGATAATCGGAGCTTATCAATCTCATCGTTAATTTGAGCTTCTTTCTCAATGTAAGTCCCACTGCTGGGGATATATGCTTCTGGTTGATAATAATCGTAGTAACTCACAAAATAGCTGACGGCATTATTAGGGAAGAAATCGCGGAACTCTTGGTAAAGCTGAGCAGCTAAGGTTTTATTGTGAGCAATCACTAAAGTTGGTTTTTGAGTTTTCTCAATCACATTGGCTAAGGTGAAAGTTTTTCCTGAGCCAGTTACACCCAATAGTGTTTGATGATCTTTACCACCACGCACTCCTTCTACTAGCTTTTCAATGGCTTGTGGTTGGTCACCGGTGGGTTTGAAGTTAGATTTAAGTTTGAATTTCATAGCTTAATTGAACAATCTATTATATCCTGTTAGTAAGTTAATTACATGGCATTAAGCTGGATGCAAGCATTTTTTCACAAACACAAATCTTGGCTAATTTTAGGAGTTATTCTAGTGGTGGCAGCTTTTGTGAGGCTCTATCACATCGAAACTAAGATGCGGTTCATTTGGGATGAGGGTCGGGACATGTTGGCGATTAGAAAAATTATTACCCAGCGAGACCTGACTCTATTTGGTCCTTACAACGAGATGGGGGTAGAAAAAGATTTCTTTGGGGTCTTTCATTATTACTTAATGCTGCCAGCACTCTGGCTGGCAGATTACAATCCAGTCGGGCCAGCTATTTTTACCGCTATGCTGGGAGTGATTTCGGTGGCCTTAGTTTATCTTCTAGTCTCGATGTGGGATAAGCGCCAGCTGGCCTTATGGACAGCAGCTATTTATGCCCTTTCTCCTTTAGTGATTAAGCATGTCATTTGGCCGTGGAATCCCAACACCATGCCTTTCTTTACTTTACTTTACTTTATTTTCTTAAGTAAGTTTCATCAGCGGCCAGCTAGACTCTGGTCAGGATTAGCAGGATTAACTTTAGGTTTATTATTCCAGTTACATTACTTCAGTATTGCGCTGCTAGTGCCGTGGTTAATGCTGGCTTGGAAAAAGAAAAGCTCAGTTTTGAACTGGGCACTATTTATTGGTGCTTTTTTAGTAGCTAATCTTAATTTTATTTTATTTGATCTGACTCATGAGTGGTTTTACTTTAAGATCTTGAAAGATAGTTTCGTGGGCGGATCATCTCAACAGCTGCTTCAGTTCTCACTGCCACATTTATTAACAACTCCCTTTATTTTTACTAACGATACTTTTGCCAAACTCCTGACTTTACCAGCTATATTTACTTGGCCAGTGACATTATCCTTTATGGTTTTTGGTTATAAGAGAATTCAGCATTTTTTAGTGAGTCAGCGGCTGACTCTGGGGACGATGGTGGTGGGTAGCTGGCTGGGATTATTAGTAATAATCAGCTTCTTCCCTACTTTAGTGAATGACTATTACGGCAACTATCTCTGGTTTGGGTTATTAATGATTATGACCAAGGGTTTTATTAAATTCAAAAATAGCTTCAGATGCCACTCCATCTTTCTAATTGTTGGGGTTTTGTTTTGCACGCGCCTATTTACAGAGATTGATCTTGGCAGACAGCCCACCTGGCAGGAGAACATGCCTTTGGTCCGCCAGCTGGCTGAAGTAGCTGCTCAAGATGCACAGTCCGAGACTAAAACTTTTAATATTGCTTCATTAGCTGACTCAGATACTAGAGCCACTCGCTATCGATATTTCTTAGAGGTGGCTGGAGCTAAGCCGTTGGGTGTGGACGATTACTCCAGGACAGAAGTCCTATATGTCATCTCCCCCCATAGTGCAGTTGCTAGTCAGCAGAACCCAGCTTGGGAGATTTCTACTTTTATTGATCAAGAGTGGCAGCTTCTAGATTCTGTAAATGGAATTAGTGTGTTTAAGGTAGTCAGGAATTAAAACCTCACTTACAATAGCATCAATGCAAGTTCACGCTATTAAAACCCCCAGAGTTAAACCAAACTACGATCTCTTAGCACTTCTGCGAGATTCTATTCGTGATCTAGAAGAAAAAAGTGTGGTCGTCGTTACCTCCAAGATTGTTTCTTTATGTGAAGGCTCGGTGATTCCCATCAAAGATGGAACTGTTGAAGAGAAACAGGCTCTAGTTAAAAAAGAAGCTGATGCTTATTTAGATGAAAGTTTTTCTAAATGGAATCTAATTTTAGCGATTAAACATAATGCAATTGCCATTGATGCTGGGGTCGATGCCTCCAACACCGGCAAATATTACGCACTTTTACCAAAGGATCCCTATAAATCAGCAAAAGAGATTTGGCAGTTTTTGCGAAAAGAATTTAAAGTCAAAGAATTAGGAGTCATTATTACTGACAGTAGATCAGTCCCCCTTCGCTGGGGTCGGATTGGAACAAACATTGGCCACTGTGGCTTTAATGCTCTCAATGACAAGGTGGGAACTAAAGATCTCTTTGGGAGAGAGTTAAAATCAACCCAAGTCGGAGTTGCTGAGGGCTTAGCCGTAGCTGGTGTAGTAGAAATGGGTGAAGCCGACGAAGCTCGGCCGATTGTCATCATTACTGAGGTTACTGACATCACCTTTAATTCTAAACCACCGACTAAGAAGGAGATCGATTTTCTTAAGATTTCAATTAAGGATGATGTTTACGGATCAATGTTATCAGCAGTGCCATGGATAAAAAACAAAAAAAGCAAAAAATGAACTCCATTTCTACCAAAACTGGCGATTGTGGCCAAACTTCTTTGGCTAATGGCGAGCGAGTGGCTAAGGACAGCCTGGTGATGGAGGTGGTGGGTACATTGGATGAGCTGAGTTCCTGGGTAGGACTAGTCATAGCTCACTTAGAGGATAATTTTTCTTCTCAGGAAGACATACTTAGTCAGATTCAACAGGACCTATACCAGCTCAGCGCCGTCATTGTCCAAGCACCGCAAGTTAAGTTCAAAAAACTAGCTCTAGATCAGTTAGAAGAGCACTCTGCTGTCTTAGAAAAAGAAATGGCTGGGAGCTGGCAAGGTAAGTTTCTCCACCCCGGTGGTACTAAGCTAGCCGCGCAGTTAGATGTGGCTCGGACTATCTGTCGTCGTTGTGAGCGACTGATGTTTAAACACTCGGATTCAGGGCCTAAAAAAGTTCCTGCCTTGATCATGCAGTATTTAAACCGCCTCTCAGATTACCTTTATTTGTTACGCTGCTATATAAATCTATATCAAAAGCACTCAGAAAAGCAACTTACACCAGATAAATAGCCTGGTGCATCGGTCTTTCATTTCAAAAAGGGGTAATTAGCAGTCTCAAGGTGAGTCTGCTAATATTTTTTATTTAAAATTAGTACTGAAACTTACGAATCAAACCTACTACTCGGCCTTGGATCTGAACATTAGTTGCATAAATAGGGCTCATGGTTGAGTTAGCTGGTTCTAGACGGACTCGAGTGACTTCTTTATAGAATCTTTTGAGTGTGGCTAGGCCATTATCAAGTAAGGCGACTACGATATCACCGTTCTCTACTGATTGAGTTTCTTCGATAACTACATAGTCACCGTCATCGATATGATCTTCTATCATTGACTGGCCTTTAACCTGTAAGACATAGGCTCTTTTTTTACCAGAGATCATCTCTGGAGAGACTTTAAAAGTGGCATCGGGGTCAGTGTAAGGCTCGATGGGTTTACCAGCAGCAATATAGCCCATGATCGGGACATCAATTCCTTCATCATTCTTTAAAAACGTTCTATCTAAGAGTTCAATCCCTCTCACTTGGCCATCAAAACGCTTAATAACTCTTTTTCTTTCTAGTGCTTGGAGATGCTCATGAACTGTAGCTAGTGATGAGACTCCAATGGAGTTAGCAATTTCTTGAAGAGTGGGTGCATAACCATTCTGTTGAATATATTGAGCAATAAAATCTAGAATCTGTCGTTGTCGTTTATAAAGAGTGACCGCCATAGTGTTCCTTTAGTGTTAATCATCTTCGGGCGTAGATTTCCCGAACTAAAGTAAGAATAACCGAAAAGGACACGAACAAACAACTAGATCTTAAATAATCAGAATACATCAAATATGATTAGCAGTAAGTTTTAAATAACAACGACTTGTTTTGGGTTTTACTTCATCCAACCGAATAAGAAATCTTTAAGTGATCTCTTCAACCACTTCTCTTCAATGAACGGCACAGCTAACTTATTAAAGGCAACTAGTAGTAAGACAGCAGCGGTACCCACGCCAACCACCATGTCTAGCTGGTGCTCGATAAAGTAACGAATGCTTTCGCCAAAGAAAAATATCAGTCCCATTAGGATCATGTACCTAGAAGTACGTCCCATCGCTGAAGTCAGGATGAATCTTTTGTAGTCCAGGTCAAAAGCTCCAGCTGAAAGAGTGAAAACCTTAAAAGGGATCGGGGTAAAAGCAGCGATAAAGATGGCTTTGGTATCATATTTTTTAAACATATTTTCGACTGAGGTGACATGCTTTTCCTTGAAAAGTCGTTTCAAGACAGGTTTACCACCCTTTTGACCAAGAAAGTAACCAAACATGGCTCCAAATAAAGATAAGAGGGAAATAAACAATCCTAGCCAGAGAGCTTTCTCTGGAGCAGCAATTCCCATCGGAATTACCAATATTTCTGGTGGAATTAAAAAGAAAGAGCTTTCAGAAAAGGAAAGTAAGCCTAGAATTCCTAAAACGTAAGGGCTGGACATCCAAAGCTCGACTGTTCCAGGTTGTAATAAATTCATAGACTACTCCTTTTTTTATTAGAAAATTTGATTCTACTGCGGTTTAGCCCAATCCACAAGCTGTTGGTATATCTCTAGCAAGCGGTTGTATTTTGCCACCCGCTCTCCTCTATTAGGAGCACCAAGCTTAACAAAGTTAGCACCTACTCCTACAGCGAGGTCAGCTAAAAAGTCATCGTTTGTTTCACCACTTCGCTGGGAGACTAAGATCTTAAGATTGCCATCTTTGGCAGTTTTAATGAAATCAATAGTTTCGCTAACTGTACCCACCTCAATTGGCTTAACAGCGACCGTATTACAAGCTTCTTCTGCAATTGCTTTTTGGAGTCTTTCCTTATTGTCAGAGACGAGTCTATTGCCAACAATATTGGTTGTTTCACCGAGTTCTCTAGTTAATTCTTGCCAACTTTTCCAGTCATCTTCTTGATAAGGGTCTTCAATCAATGTTACCTGATGAACTGTTCGCAAAGTTTGGTAATACTTGAAAAGATCAGCTGCAGTATATGGATTAGTACGATCTCGAAGGGAGTACTTGCCATCAGCGTAGATGTGAGCTGCAGAGACATCGATTCCAAAGAAGATATCTTGAGCAAAAGTAAAAGAAGTGGTTTTGGTAGTTTCAATTAGGATCTCAAAAGCATCAGTGTTGGAATATAAGTTGGGCGCAAAACCGCCGACCTTACCTACACAGCGAATTGCCTCTTTGGAAGCTAGCACATTCTCTAGTTTTTGGAAAAAAGTAACTGCCATGTTAAGTGATTTTTTATAATCAATGTGACCAGCTGGGATAATGCAAAAATCTTTCAAGTCTAGGTTGCCGGTGCCATAAATACCACCATTGAACATGCTGTAGATGCAGGTCGGAATATCAAATTTATCAGTCAGTTGATATTTTTGTTGAATATAGTAATAAAGTGGCATCTCAACACTCAATGCTCCAACTTTAAGTACTGCTTGCGAGACAGCCAAGATGGCGTTTGCTCCCAGTTTGCTTTTATTGGCAGTGCCGTCCAGGTTTATTAGAGTTTGGTCGACATCAGTTTGTTTGAGTGGGTCTTTACCAATTAGCTGTGGGGCAATAATTTTATTAATATTATTAACCGCAGTATTGACCCCCTTACCCATCATTTCTGATGAGTTATGATCAAATAAGGAGACAGCGCTGTACTTGCTGACCTCGATCCCAGTCGGCACGCTACTAATAGCGAGATGACCGGAGTCAAGCCAAAGACTGCATTCAACTGTGGGTAGTCCTCTTGAATCTAGAATACTTCTGGCATGTAGGCCGCTAATGACTGGCATAAAATTAGATCTGTTTTAATTTCTGTTCTTCTATTTCCCTAATACGTTGCTTGGTTCTAGGAGCAAAATCTGGTTTTACAGTCACTATGTCGTAGCCAAGTTTGGCAGCTATTTCGACTAATCTTAAATTATTATCCTCGATATGGATCATGGCTTTAGTAGGAGAATGCATATTATCATGATGACTATTTTTATTTTTGATAGCTTCAATGACTGTGGTGAGTAGTTGCTCCATTAGGCTAATGTCATAGGGATAAAGTGAGAAGATGTCTGGATTATCTGGATCGACGCCGTGCATCAAAGCATGAACGCTACGGGCGTTAAAAGACACTCCCGCTAGGTTGGAAGCTAAATAGTGATCTAGCTGATAAATATTCTCTGGGGTATTGAGTTGGAGCCATAACCCGATCTTTGAGCCTGGTTTAAAGTGGTGCTTTTTAGAAAGATAATTTTTAATCAACTGGAGCTCACTTGAAGTTCTGACGAAGGGCAACATCAATCCCAAGGGGACGTTATTTTCCAGAGCAACTTCTTGAAGGACTTCCATTTCTAGATCTAAGAGCTCAAAGTTGTTTAAGGTTCTAATTCCACCTCTATAGCCTAGATATGGATTGGACTCATCAGGTTCAAAGCTATTAGCAAATGCGAGTGCTTTAAACTCTTGAGATGTCAGATCAAGAGTTCGGTAGATTAATGGCAGGTTTTTTTTAGTTTGTCGATAAGTTTGAATGGTTTTCTTTAATGCATTTTTAAGTTGAGTTCTTTTTTTAGATTTTAAGAGGTACTTGGGATGTTCACCTAAGCTAGCGAAAGTATACTCACTCCGTAGCACCCCTACTCCGTCAACATGATCGGTAATATATTGGTCAGCTTTATGAGGATTACCAGCTGAGACATAAGTTTTAATCATTGTTGGTTGAGCTGTGAAAGAGAGATGAGTTTTTTTCTTAGTGACAGCTAAGATGTGTCCTGAATTAGCATTCACTATCACTGATAATCCTGGCGTGAGATATCTGGTGGCGTGGCGGGTGTTAATAATTGTTGGGAGAGCATGCTGGCTAATGTGCTTAGATAGCATCTGGCTAGAAAGACCGCGGTCACAGATGATGGCTGCTACTTTTGATAGGGCTGGTAAGTAATCTGGAGTAAGCTGGCTAACGATCGCTACTTGTCCGTGGTTGAGTTGACTGATTTGATTTTTATTAGTTAAGTTGAAAACAGTTCCCGAAACAATTCCTGGTTGAATGGAATCTCCAGTTAAAATGGTTTTCCCTAAGCTTGACTCTATATTGGTGGCAGATGAGTCTGGAGTAATGTCAGTGATAAAGAACTGACCATTCTGGTAAAACCAATTGACTAGGTAGTCGCCAAAGAAAAGTCTTTTGATAGTGATTATTGAGTGTGAAAGCCTGAGAACTTGATCATTTTCGAGGGTGAGCTGATTTTGTTTGTAGTGTAGGACTGCTTTTTCTTGAAGATGATCAGTTTTCCTCTGGAGTTGGATGTATTGGGGGTTAAGATGCCTTTGAGTAACTTGCTTAGTTCTAAGATCAACTTCGAATTGATCTGGCTCTATTTCTAGAAAGTTAGGGTCAAATACTCCCCACACAGATGATATCTTAAGTTTTAATTTAGACGTTGGTGATTGAGTAGCAGCAACTCCAGAAACTTCTGCTTCTCCTTGATGCTGAATTAAAATTGGCTGAGCAAATAGCTTCAGTTGGCGTTGTTGAAAATCAAGCTGAATCTGCTTTGACCAGACCAAGAGAATGGAGTCAATGATATTAGCATCGCCGATCACGTTTTCTTGGATGTGCTGATCATCTGAGCTATCAGTGAAGATCCTGACAAAGCCAGGATTTTGTTCGTGCCAACTAATTATTTCTTTGATTATTTTTGGAGGCAGAGCAACTTTTCTAATTGCAAGCTGAAGTCTGGAGAGTAGTTTAGTTTGCTCCTCCTCATTTTTGGGAGATTTATCAATTATTTTTCGAAGAGATTGGGCAAGGTTGCCATGATCGACAATTTTTTCTAAGGTAGATCTCAGAATAATGACAGTTTCAGCAATCGGTAGGCCTCGTTGTTGTAGTTTGGCAAGTTGCTTGATTTGCTCACCTACTTCCACTTGAGGGTATTCACCAGCTTTAGCCAAAGGAATCAGGGCAGGAATATTCATATCTATTAGTTTAGCCCAACTTCGAGTTTGGAGGAAGTGATAATAGTTATTTTTTAAGTTGCTCTTTGAATAAATCCACCCAAGGGATGGGAGAAGGATTCTGATTATTAAGCATCGATAAGTAAAATCCAGTATAACTGCCAAAGAGTATTAATTCTAAAGCCTGAGTCAGCTTAGTGGGTGCTTCCAGCTTGTGGTTGATATGGACGATATCATTCTTCTCCATTATTTGTTCTGTAATAGTGATTCTCTTTTGATTTTTGGGTAAGTAAAGATCTGAGAGCACGTTAAAGAATAATAAATTACTGGTATTAGATTTAGGAAACTGTAAGCCTTCCATAAGATGATGATTTATTTCAGGAATAACTCTAATTTCTGAGTAATTTTTTGAATTTTCATTGATTTGGTTGGCCATTACATGTGCTGATCCGGTCAAGTGTTCCGCAGTAGTGATGACCGGAACTCGATCAACCACATTGAAAGCCAATAGTTTAGCAGGGTTATTTTCTAGATCAACATGCCTACTAAGGGTCATCTGTGATTGAGCAATAGTTTCAAGAACTTGTTGATAATCTTCTTCTGAGATAGAGAGAAGTCCTGCCTGAGAAAGCAGCGCTATTTGTCCAAATACGGAGTAGCCCAGTGCCATTCGAGGTTGGTTGCTGGGGTTGTAGTTGACCTCAAAAACCAACGTTGGATAGCCTTTTTCCTTGAGGATTGAGCCTAGTTTTCCTCCAGAGGTAATGCCAGTTATTTTAGCACCTTTTTTAATTCCATCCTCGAAAGCACTAATGGTTTCTTCGGTAGTTCCTGAATAACTAGAAGCAATTACTAAAGTTTTCTCATCAACATAATTGGGCAAGGTGTAATCATTGCAAATCTCGACTGGAACCTTTAGTTGATTTTTGAAAACACTCTTGATGACGTGAGCTCCTAAGGCAGATCCACCCATTCCTGCTACCACCACCTTATTTACGTTTTTGTATGAATCATCAAAATGAACTTTTTGAGCTTGCTCCCAAACATCTTGGACTTGATCTCCAAATTGCTCAATAGAGCCAATCATGTTTGATTTATCTAGCTCTTCAATAGCTTGGTTGAAGTCGAATTTTTTTGTGTCTGTCATATATTCCTTTTTTTAATTAATCTAGAGCGTTAATATTTACTCCCTCATCCCATTTCACCTCTTCATGAGATTTAAGAATTTCTCTGAGGATGATTTTTAATTCATCGTAAATTTCTTGAGTTTTCCCTTCAAACTTAACAGTGATGTATGGTCCGTTTTGAGAAGCTCTAATAATTGCCATTCTGTCATCTAGGTCCATGCGAACTCCATCAATAGTGATGTATTCACCATTCGGCCATCGTTTTTTAAATTCATCTTGAATGACAGTTTCGATAAATTTAAACTTAATATCATCAGCTAATCCAAATTTTATTTCTGGACTACTCACATAAACTGCTAGCTCACTAACTGCTGCACTCAATTCTTGATTTTTTCTTTCAAGATAAGAAAGTAGTCTCAAACTGGCATAGGCACCATCATCATGACCAAAGAAGTTATCCATAAAGAAAATGTGACCAGATAATTCGCCACCGAAAGGAGATCTAGCTTCTTTAACTTTGGCTTTAATGAAAGAGTGTCCAGTCATCCACATGACTGGTTTACCACCAGCTTCTTTGATAGCGTCATCAACTTGCTTGGAACAGAGAGTGTTGTAGACAATTGGTGCGCCGGGAATAAAGTCTAAGACATCTTTAGCAAAAATAGCCACAATTGTATCCATCCAGAGTACTTTTCCGTTTTCATCGACGACTGCCATTCGGTCGCCATCAGTGTCATAAGCAAAACCAATATCCGCATCTTCTTTTTTAACTCGTTTTGAAAGTCGTTCTAAAACTTCAGCTTCAGTAGGGTCTGGGGCTCCGAGAGGAAAATTGCCATCTAGCTCCGTATTTTGCTCAATAACTTCACAGCCAGCACTGCGGAAAATATCTGGGTAGAACATTCCTGAGACAGTGTTGCAAGCTTCAACCACTACCTTCCATTTCCTTTGGAGTTTAAAGTATTTTAGTAAATCCTTTTTATATTCTGGGAAAAGATCATAGTCTCTACTACTACCTTTCTTTTCAGCCTCATAGAATTTGCCTACTTCTACTAGTTTTCTGATTTGCTGAATTTCTTCAGTGATCATGGTGTCTGAATAGCCGACTCCAATTTTTAGACCGTTGTAGTCAGCGGGATTGTGAGAAGCAGTAATCATAGTGCTGCCTTTGGTCAGGAAGGCATATGATGAGAAGTAAACAATTTGACTTAAGGAATAGCCAATAAAAATAGTATCTATGCCACCGTCATTTAAACCAGCCATGTAAGCTTTTGAGTACTCAACGCAATTATTGCGATTATCATGACCGACTACAGCTTCTTGGATTCTTCTCTGCTGAAGAAAAGTGGCGTAGGCTCTGCCAAGAGTATAGTAAACATCTTCATTGAGATCTTTATCCATCACACCTCTGATGTCATAGCCACGAAAAATATGGGGATTAATATTATTTACGATCTTGTACATAAAATTCTCCAGATATTTTTAATAATACTGTTCACACACTCTACATATTTAATAGCAAAAGATCAAGTTCCTGATCAAGGCTGAGGGTATTGGTGGATGTTTTTTGATGGAGGTCTATTTCTAGTAATTGATGGTGGATTTTGAGTAGTTGTTGAAGAGAAAAAGACTGACCCTGCCTCTTTATTTTTTGAACCATCCAGGGAGCTCCAGTCATGGTGCCACTCTCTCTTACCTCAATTAACATTCTAGTTTGTCTAGCCAGCATGATTAGGCATAGATGAGCATCTTCAGTTTTTAGAGCTTGATGAAAGGTGGTCAGTTGCTGTTTCTTACTATTTTTATTACTACTGAGTGAATCCAGCCAGTTGAATAAAGCATTGCTAAGTTTGAATTCAATTACCTTAGCTTTAGGGAATTTTTTTGCCATCGCTGCTGTCATCTTCCTTTTTTCCCAGAGGATGACATCTACTTCACTTTGAGCTATCAACTCAACTAGCAAAGTTTTCTGTTTTGACCTAGGTAAGGAATGAAGCTCTTCAATAACGAGAGAAATCTCAGTGCCAAATAAATCTTGTTTAACCAACTTGCTTTCTAGTATGCCTGGGTTAATTTTTTTAGCATCTAGTCTCTCAATGGTTTTATTTTTATTTTTAGCATCAGTAATTAGCTCGACCAACTTGTCTCTAGAATCAACAATATTTTCACCATGCAGAATAGTTAACATTATCCGTATGATAGCAGACTATATGATATGCTTTAGTTACTATGACGAAAGAAATAAACTTCACCCAATTAAGTGCAGCTTGGGTTTCATTCACCGCCGGAAGTGTGGTGGTGACGCTCTTGGCCAACCTATTTTTTCCTAAAGCAGTTGTATTGGGCACTCATCTTGTGTCGCCATTTATGGGGGCGGTTTACTCTATGGCGATAGTTTCATTAATCGCGGTTGGATTTATGCCGGTAATTGAAAATTTAGCTAAGCAAAAAAAGATAAAACTCACTAGTACTCACTGGATTATTTTATATTGGGTCGTCAATGCAGCATCATTATGGCTAATGGGTAGATTTGCAGAGTTAGTTGGACTGGGATTAAATTCTTGGATGGTAGCAGTTTCACTTGGATTTGCACTAGATTTATTGCAAGGTGGACTAATGATGCATGTAGTCGGAAAAATTAAATTAGACTAAGAATAAAGTCTGTAGTTTGGCAGTTAGATATCCGGCTAGAAAAACAGCCACAAATAGCAATCCTCTTAGACCAAATCGAAGATATTTTTCTCGTGGGCTTTCTTTTTTGAGGTGCAGAATTTTTAGAATATTTTTCATAACTTCATCTTAGCATATTAGCCTAGCACTAGGCCATTTCTTTTCAACCAGCCACGATTCCTTAAGTATTCTGGATCATGTTTTCTGACTAGTCCCCAAAAAGATGAAGAGTGATTCATGTGCTGGCGGTGGGCTAGCTCATGAATGATGACATAGTCAATGACTTTGGTGGGACAGTGGACTAAACGCCAATTGAAATTAAGGTTTCCCTGACTGCTGCAACTCCCCCATCTGGTTTTTTGTTGACGGAGAGTAATACGGCCAAACTTAATTTCCATTTTGTCAGCTAGTTGTTTAGTTCTGGGTAAAATATATCTGGTGGCAGTTGATTTTAAAAATCTATCAGCTTCTTTGGTTGAGCTGATGCCAAGATCTTTTTTGTGGTGTGTTTTACCAAACACTTTTATTTTGTCTGGTGTTTCTCCAAAATTTTGTTTTTGTTTTATTTTTAGAAGCTGTTCCTGAATCCAAGCATCACTTTTTTTTACTACTGCATTGACACCCCACTTGGGTGTGAATTTAGGGGTAGTGACAACTACTTCTCCATTTGCTTCAACATGGATTTTTATTGATTTAGAACGAGGGTGAGTCTTATGGGTGTAAGCGATCATTAAAATGATAATACAGATCGCAGAGTCTCAATGATAGTCGAAGTGATCAACTGGCTGGAATCAATTTGATTGAGGAAGTTATTTATTTGCGTGTTACCAATTACAAGTAATATCGCCAAAGTGATACTAATTGTTTTGGCTGCCTTAGATTGAAGGACTGTGATCCGTAGTGCAAAAAATAAACTTAGGATAGTGGAGATGGTCATGATAATGGCTTTATTGGCAAAGGCATTAACTTGGAAATCATTAATTTGACCCAAGTGCAGTTGTTGTTCTAGGTTTGGTAGCTCGAAAAAAATAAACTTAATAGAATTAAATAGACTCCACAGTCCTTGCAATATTAATAATCCGGTGACGGCTTTGATTCCATAGAGCTGGATAAGATGATATTTCTCCTGTAGTTCTAGTTCACTATGATCGTGTGGAGTGACCGCTATGGGAGTATTGACTTGTTCTGCACTGATTTCTGTTTGTGGTTGAATATTAGCGTTGACCATAAGTGCATCTTATCTAATTTGCGCAGCATTTTACATACCTACTATTTTTTCTGCATTCTATTTGAAAAAGATAGGGTCTGTAAGATAAAAGTACTGTACAATATACGGATTGAGAGCCATGGTGTTGGAATTGGTAGACAAGCACGGCTTAGAACCGTGTGCCGCAAGGCATGTGGGTTCGACTCCCACCCATGGCACATAGTAGATAGCAAATATCTAAATGAGATGTGATGTGATAGTATATTGTTGTTATTAGGAGCAGAAGGAAAATATGCCTAATTTATCAGATTTTGACAATCCAGCGGATTTAGCAGGGCAGCGTTCAAAAACGGGCGCGTTTTTTTAGAAGAAGGTTGGTGGTTTAATTCCTGGTTTTTTAGACATTTGGAGGGATGTTTTTCCGTTAAGATAGGTAAATTTTCCTCTGCAGTCAGTGAATTTTTTAGTTCTCCTTC
>JABGTR010000025.1 GCA_018646985.1 Minisyncoccota bacterium | reverse complement strand
GAAGGAGAACTAAAAAATTCACTGACTGCAGAGGAAAATTTACCTATCTTAACGGAAAAACATCCCTCCAAATGTCTAAAAAACCAGGAATTAAACCACCAACCTTCTTCTAAAAAAACGCGCCCGTTTTTGAACGCTGCCTAATACTACTCTGCGACCCCGACCGGGATCGAACCGGTGATCTTCTCCGTGACAGGGAGACATGTTAACCACTACACCACGGGGCCTGCTTAATGTTAAGAGATGCTATTCTACCCATTTTACCATTACTTTTCTAGAGTAATTTGCTATCATAGCTTAAAGCAAGATTTTATTTAGAAAGGAAATCATGTACATTCCATTTATCATTGTCGCCGCTGTCATTATTATTTACGTCATCTCTATCTACAATGACCTCCAGAAACTCAAAACCCAAATCGTGGCTAGCATCCAGGAAATCGGCAATCAGCTCAAGAGACAAGCCTCATTAATTCCTAACCTCCAAGCCACTGTCAAAGGCTATCTCAAGCATGAAAGCTCAATCTTCAAGATGCTAACCGATGCCAGAAAAGCCGCTGAGAAAGCAGAACAAACTGGCTCCAGCAAAGATATTGATGATGCCATTACTCAGATACAACAGGCTGTCCCCAAACTTACCATTGCTGTCGAAGACAATCCAGAAATGAAAGCTGACAAATCAGTCGCTAAGTTTATGAATGAATTAACCGACACCGCTGACAAGCTCATGTATGCCCGTCGCAGCGTCATCGACCTAAGTCAGACATATAATCAAAAATTAGTCATCTTCCCTTCAAATATGATTGCTAATATGTTCGGTTTCAAACCAGAAAAAGGTCTAGCAACTGCATTAACTGGCTCTCATGTGGAAGTTTCCACAGCTGAAACCAAGGATGTAAAAGTAGAGTTCTAATGACTCATTATCAGGCCGTCGCTCAAAACAAGCGCCGCTCATCATTAATTATTGTTTTATTTATCGCCTTTATTAGTGGCGCCAGCTATATCATGGCAGAAGGCATGGGCTATAGCCTGAGCATAGTGGGTTGGGCACTGGTTGTTTCTGGTCTAATTTCATTTTTCTCATATTGGTATTCAGACAAAATAATTCTTGGTATTTCTGGTGCTCGTGAAGCCAAACGAGATGAGTTCTTTGATTTCTACACTGTGGCTGAAAATATTGCCATGAGCCAACGAATGCCCAAACCCAGACTCTATGTCATCAAAGACACAGCTATGAATGCTTTTGCAACTGGTCGTGATCCAGAACACGCTGTGGTTTGTGCCACCACTGGTCTACTGAAGCGTTTAAATAGATCAGAGATAGAAGGTGTAGTAGCTCATGAGCTTTCGCATGTCAAAAACTATGATATTCGCCTGATGTCGATCGTAACTATTCTAGTTGGCTTGGTAGCTCTATTGTCTGACTGGTTTTTACGAATGACTCGCTGGGGTGGAGGACGGAAAAAGAGCAATGATGGAGATAGTCAAATTCAAATGATTCTATTTGTAGTCGGTCTAGTTTTAGCTATTCTTTCACCGTTAATTGCTCAATTAATTCAGCTAGCTATCTCACGCCGCAGGGAGTTCTTAGCCGATATTTCTGGAGTCGCTATGACTAAAAATCCTGAGGGCTTAATCAAAGCTTTAGAGAAGATTAGCCAAGATAAAGAGCCTTTAGAAGCAGCTAATAAAGCTACCGCTCATCTTTACATTAGTAATCCATTAAAAAATACTCATGGTGGAGTTGGCATGTTTGCTAAAATGTTTAGAACACATCCACCACTAAAAGAAAGAGTTTCTGCCCTGAAACAATTATAAGTAATCTGATAAAATCAGAACAAGAAACAGGGTATGGGGAAACTATTTAGCCTTGAAAGAGCAGAGGAAGTATTTGGGTTTGCTGGTTATAGTCTAGATAGAGCTGTTGAAGTACAAAGAAGTGGTGATGATCAAGCTATACTAGAACTACACAATGCATTGGTTATTGCCGGCGAGGAAGCAGTCAGACGACAGGACATTGCTGCTCTTGAATATATGGCAATAATAATATTTAGCCTGCTGGAATAAATAAAAATGAAACAAACAGTCAGTAAACAACTAGTCAAACACATTGCTCAGCTGGCGAATATTGAGCTAGATGACAACAGAGTAGACTTATACCAGAGTCAATTAAGCATGATTATGGATCATTTTGATGATCTAAAATCACTCTCATTTGATGATGTGCCCGAGACTTCTCGAATAGTTGAAGAAGAAAATGTCTGGCGAGAAGATGATGTTGATGAATCTTTTACCCAAGAAGAAGCTCTTTCAAACTCAAAAAAAACCCATGATGGTTATTTTATGGTTCCATATTTACTAACTCAAAAAGATTAAAATGCTTTTAGATAAATCAATTTCACAACTAGCCAAACTGTTAAGAAGTAAAAAAGTCTCCTCAGTAGATCTAGTGACCGAGGCCTACGACAGAATTGCCGATCTTAATCCACAACTCAATAGTTTTATCTCTTTAAGAGACAAAGAAGAAGTTATTAAGGAAGCAAAAAAAGCTGACGAAGGCATTGATCAAGCAACTAGCCTTCTTCATGGAATTCCCTATTCCCTAAAAGATGCTTATGTTAATAAAGAAACCCAGACCACCTGTGGTAGTCAAGTTTTAGATGGATTCAACTCCCCATATGAAGCAACTGTTCAAAAAAAACTAAAAGACAGTGGTGCTATTTTGATTGGTAAAAATAACCTTGATGCCTGGGGACATGGCGGTTCAACAGAGAATACAGATTATAAAGTCGGTAAAAATCCATGGGATATAACTCGTATCCCCGGTGGATCGTCCGGTGGATCTGCAGCTGCTATTTCTAGCAGAATGATTAGTTTTTCTATTGGAGAAGATACTGGTGGTTCAATTAGAAATCCCAGTAGCATGTGTAATACTTCTGGATTAAAAGTTTCCTATGGGAGAGTTTCCAGATATGGCACGATTTCTTACGCGTCATCTTTAGATAGTGTCGGCCCCATGGCTAAATCAGTCGAAGATCTAGCTTTAGTTTTGAAAAATATAATTGGCAAAGACAAACTTGATGCCACTAGTTCAAATAACAATGACACTGACTACTTAACAGATTTAAATAAAAAAGTTTCTAAAACAATTGGCCTCCCCAAAGAGTTCTTTGATGAAGGTTTGGACCCTAAGGTTAAAGAGATAATTCTCAAAGCAGTCAAAAAATATGAAGATGCTGGCCATAAAGTCGTTGAAGTCAGTATTCCACTTATAAAATATGGTGTCTCTATTTACTACCTAACAGGTCTAAGTGAGACCAGCTCTAACATGGCTAGATATGATGGTGTTCGTTATGGTCATAGCAGACAGTTGCTTTCTGATGAAACAAAGAGAAGGATTATGCTGGGTAGCTATGCATTATCAGCAGGATATGCTGATGAACTCTACAAAAAAGCTCAGCAAGCTAGAACTAAATTAATTGAAGAATTCACTAAAGCCTTTAAAGAATGTGATGTTTTATTAGCTCCAGTTACGCCTAGTATTCCAGCCAAAATTGGAGAACTGATCAATGATCCACTTAAAAGTTTCTTGGAAGACCTTTATACAGGACCGATTAATGTCGCTGGTCTAACCAGCTTGTCCATTCCTGCTGGATTTACCCAAGACAAACTTCCAGTTGGAATGCAGTTAATCGGCAAGAGATTTCACGAAGCAGAGTTATTACAATTAGGACATGCCTATCAACAATTAACAAACTGGCATTTAGAGAAACCATCAATAATACAATGACTGATTCACCCAAAAACTACCAGCTAATTTGCGGTCTTGAAGTTCATGCCGAGCTAAAAACTAAATCTAAAATGTTCTGTGGTTGTAAAAATGATCCTTTTCATGCTCCTAAACCCAACCTCTATACTTGCCCTACCTGCTTGGGCATGCCAGGTGGATTACCAGTTCCAAATAAAAAAGCTATTGAATGGACTATTAAGCTTGGATTAGCTCTTAACTGTAAAATAAACTTGTTTTCTAAATTTGACCGCAAGCATTATTTTTATCCGGACTTGCCTAAAGGCTATCAAATCAGCCAATACGATATTCCTTTCTGCTATGACGGCTACATGGACACATCAGAGGGTAGAGTAGGTATTACTCGTATCCACCTTGAGGAAGATACTGGTAAACTACTTCACAAAACCATCAAAAATGAAAAAGTCAGTCTAGTTGATTTTAATCGTGGTGGTGTCCCTTTAGTCGAAGTAGTCACCGAACCAGACATTAAAACTGCAGCTCAGGCTGCTGAATATGGTCGCAAGCTGCGAAAAATTATTCGCTACTTAGACATCGGCAACTGTGACATGCAAAAAGGTGGAATGCGGCTAGAGGCCAACATTTCTCTAAATGAAACTAGTGATTTGCCAGAATATAAAGTGGAAGTTAAGAATATTAACTCATTTAAATACATGGAGCAAGCGATTAATTATGAGATGAAACGCCAAGCTGTTTTATTAAATGATGACAAAATTCCCACTCAAGAAACTCGAGGTTGGGATGCCAACAAGCAAGTTACTTTTTCTCAGCGCACTAAAGAATCTGCTGAAGATTATCGCTACTTTCCAGATCCAGATATCCCTCCACTTCAATTCACTAAAGAGCAAATAGAGTCGTGGAAAAAAGATTTACCATCCCTTCCTGAGCAGGTAATTAGTGACTGGAAAGAAGAGTTCAATATTGAAGAAAGATACTCTCAGTTATTGATTGATAATGTTCAAGCTAAAGCCTTATTAGGTTCAATTTTCGCAGCCGCTCAAAAAGAAAATGTTAAGCCAAATGATATTGCTAAAGAAATTATTAATAAAAACATTAAATTTAATAAAGATTCAAAGTCACAAGAAGTTATTGCTGATTATCAACAACTTCATCAAACAGATGATCTTGACTCAAGTGTCTTAACAAAAACTATTGGTCAAATTTTAACAGCTAACCAAGATGCGGTCACGAAATACCAAGCTGGAAAAACTCAAGTGATTGGCTTTTTACTCGGACAAGTAGCCCAAAAATTACCCCAAAAACTAGACATGAGTCTAGTTAGGTCGGAGTTGCTAAAAGCTCTAGAAAACTAACCTGTTATAGTATCGATATGGCTGACTTCGTACATCTCCACGTTCATACTGAATACTCCATGTTGGATGGATTGGGCAAAATCCCCAATCTAATTGAAAAAACCCTCAAAAATAACCAAAAATCACTCGCAATTACCGATCATGGCGGCATGTATGGAGCAGTAAGCTTTTACAACAGCTGTAAAAAAGCTGGTATTAAACCCATCATTGGAGTTGAGGTTTACATGGCCAAAGACTCTCGCTTTGACAAACAATCTCGCATGGGCAGCGATCAATCCCACCTAGTTTTACTGGCCATGAATCACAGAGGATATGTAAATTTAATGCACTTGGTTTCTGCTGCTAACTTGGAAGGATTTTCTTATAAACCTCGAATTGATTTTGAGCTGCTCAAAAAATACAGCTCAGACATTATTGTCACCAGCGCTTGTGCGAGTAGCATTTTTAACCGTCTCATCAGAGATGGAAAAGATGATGAGGCGATAGAGTGGTTTAAAAAATTCAAAGACCTCTTTGGCGATCGATTTTACATTGAGCTCCAAAGACATCAAATAGATTTTATGGAAGAGATGAATAACAAACTCATCTCCATCTCAAGAGAGCTGGATATTCCTTTAGTAGCTACCAATGATGTGCACTATATCAATGCTAACGAAGCTCACGCTCAAGATGCGCTCATCTGTGTTCAAACTCGTAAACTTATTAGTGATAAAAAGCGAATGAGCATGCTCGGCAGCCAAACCTTTTACCTTAAATCCAATGAGGAAATGACTGAGCTATTTCATGATTATCCAGAGGCAATCGAGAACACAGTCAAGATTGCAGAACGATGTAATGTGGAAATACCCACTGGTCAATTAATTTTCCCTGATTATCCAATTCCTGAGGGAAAAACTACGGAAGAGTTTTTGAAAGAAATGACTTTAAAAGGCTTGAAGAATAGATTTGATGAAATTACCCAAGAACATTTGGATAGAGTGGACTATGAGCTTGATATCATCACCGGCAAAGGCTACTCAACTTATTTTTTGATTACTCAAGATTTTGTTAACTGGGCTAAAGCGCAGGGTATTGCAGTTGGACCAGGTAGAGGTAGTGCTGCTGGCTCACTAGTTTCCTATGCCATTGGAATTACCGATATTGATCCAATTATCCACGGCCTTCCCTTTGAACGCTTCTTAAATCCAGAAAGGCCTACTCCTCCAGATATTGATATCGATTTTGCCGATGATCGCCGAGATGAAGTTATCAAATATGCTGCTGACACCTATGGTCATGATCATGTGGCCCAGGTGATTACTTTCGGGCGAATGGAGGCCAGAGTTTCGATTCGTGATATCGGTAGAGTTTTAGGAATGCCTTACGAAGATCCTGATAAAATCTCCAAGCTCATCCCCAATCATCCAGGAACTAAAACATCTTTGGACACTGCGGTTAGAACAGTCCCTGAGTTAGCTGCTTACTACCAGCAACCTAAATTCAAAAAACTAATTGACATGGCCAAACAAGTTGAGGGAGTAATCCGTCACAGCAGCGTCCATGCTGCTGCCGTTATTATTGCCGATAAGCCACTCATGGAGTACACCCCCATTCAAAGAGAAAGTAAAACTGGCAAAACAGTCACTCAATATGATATGTATGTTTTAGATTGCAATATCTCTGATGATGCGATTGGTTTGCTTAAATTTGATTTCTTAGGACTCCGTAATTTATCAACTATCCAGATGGCAGTTCAATTAATTAAAGAAAATAAAAAAGTTGAAATTAACCTTAGTAAATTACCTATTGATGATAAAAAAACATTTGATTTAATTTCTAGCGGTGAAACAACTGGTATTTTCCAACTTGAATCATCTGGCATGAGGCGAGTCGCTCGCACTTTAAAACCAAGTCAATTCTCAGATGTTACTGCCATGGTCGCCCTTTATCGCCCAGGTCCAATGGAGCTGATCCCACAGTTTATCGAAGGGAAGCATAATCCAGATAAAATTATTTACCCTCATGAATCCTTAAAACCAATTCTTGAAGAAACATATGGCGTCATGGTTTACCAAGAGCAGATCTTGCAAATGGCCCATCACATGGCTGGCTATACTCTTGGAGAAGCCGATATCCTTAGAAGAGCCATTGGTAAGAAAAAGAAAAAACTCCTTGATGAAAATAAAAAGCGTTTTATCAGGCAATCAGTTGAAAATAAATACACTCAACAGGTGGCTGAAAAAGTATGGGGATTCATCGAGGCTTTTGCCAACTATGGTTTTAACAAGGCGCATGCTGCCAGTTATGCCATGATTGCCTACCAAACCGCTTATTTAAAGGCTAACTATCCAGTAGAGTACATGGCTGCTCTAATGAGCATTGAATCTGCTTCTCACGGGATGAACCGCGACATTAAAGTAGCTCAAGCAATCGAAGCCAGCAAAAAGATGGGTATTAATGTTTTGCCACCAAATATAAATAAGTCTGGTGCCAACTTTACTATTGAAGAGCGTGATGGCTCACTACAAGACTTAGCAATTCGCTTTGGATTTAACGCTATCAAGCATGTTGGTCAGGCTGCCATTGAAAACATCCTAGATACAAGAGATGCGAATAAAGGCAATTTCTCTTCATTAACTCAGTTTATTCAAGAGTCAGAGGGTCGTAAAGTTAACAAAAAAACTATTGAAGTTCTAATTCAAGTCGGAGCCATGGATGAGTTTGGTACTCGCGCTAGTATGCTGACCAATATCGATCAAATCAAAGACAGGGCTACTCAATTTCAATCTGATGTTGATGGTCAAGACAACTTGTTTGCTGATGTTGGTGAAAATATTGAAACTCTGAAAGATACTTTTCCGCATCTGCCCGAATACCCTCAGCAGGAGCTCCTCTCATTTGAAAAAAAATACCTTGGTCTCTATTTGACCCAACATCCACTCGCAAACTCCCTCAAAGCAGTTAATCAGCAGGCCAACCAACGCATCGATGACGTCGATCTCTCAATTCATGCTGGTCAAACTTTTATCTTTGGTGGAATTGTGACTCGATATAGAAAAGTAAGAACTAAAAAATCAAATAAGGAAATGGCTTTTGGTAATTTGGAAGATGAAACAGGAACTGCAGAATTTGTAGTTTTTCCCAGAACATTTGATCAATATGGTCAAGACTTGGCAGAAGATAGCGTCATTCTCATCAAGTCTAAGGTAGACGACCAAGATGGTGAAATGAAGTTAATTGTCGAAAAAGTTATCAACCCCACTAAGCTAAGTGTCCAACATGCTGAATCTAGTGGAGCTCATGAAATATTTATTCCTCGAAAAACAGACAAATCAATCTTAAAAGAGCTAGGAGTACTCCTCAAAAAGCATCCTGGAGACAAGCAGGTGGTGGTCTTAATTCCCAATGGAGAACAACCTAAGAAGATGTTATTGCCATATGGAGTAAAGTGGAGTTCTGATCTGGAAAAACAAATTCAGGATTTACTTAATCGTTGAAGTAGCCTAAACTACATTCCCATGAGCTTCCATGGGATTTTACCTAATAAAAAAACTGCTAATAAAACCAAATATATCTTTGTTTCTGGTGGGGTACTGTCTGGATTAGGTAAGGGAGTCACTGCCGCCTCTTTGGGAGTACTCCTCCAAGCCCACGGCTACAAAGTTAGTATCATCAAATGTGAAAATTATCTCAATTTAGACTCAGGAAACATTAATCCCATCGAGCATGGTGATGTCTTTTTATGTGAAGATGGCCTAGAAGCAGATCTTGACCTAGGCACTTATGAAAGATTTTTGGGAGAAGAAGTTGGTTCTAAAAACTTTACCACCATGGGTCAAATTTATTCTAGCGTCATCGAGAAAACTAAAGACCTTCAGTTTAATGGGGCCACCGTTGATGCCATCCCCTATGTCCCAGAAGAAGTCATTCGTCGTATTAAAACAGTTGGTGAAGATGCTGATATTGTTTTAGTCGAGCTGGGGGGGACTGCTGGTGAATATCAAAATGTAATTTACTATGAAGCTTACCGGATCCTGCACCAACGCCAACCTCTAGACACAATTCACATCCACCTTACCTATCTTCCTCGTCCAGATCATCTCAAAGAGCTAAAGTCTAAACCAACTCAAATGTCAGTTAAAGCAATTAACGCAATGGGTATTCAACCCGATTTCATTGTTGGCAGAGCAGTTCATGAAATAGATGAGAAGCGCCGAGAAAAAATTTCTTACTACTGCAATATCGATAAAGAAGATGTCATCTCAAACCCAGATTGCAAAACTATTTACGAAATTCCGCTCATTTTCTTAAAACAAAAACTAGATCGAAAGGTTTTAGCTAAACTAAACTTACCAGCTAAAAAAATTAATCTTAATCCATGGAAAAACTTAGTTAAAATTGTTCAGGAAAAAAATACTCATCCAACTAAAATCGCGATTGTCGCCAAATATATCTCGACTGGAGATTATGAGCTAGAAGATTCCTACAAATCTTTAATTGAGTCGCTTCAGCATGCTAGTTGGAATCAAGATGCCAGCTTAGAAATTGTTTTTGTTAATGCTGAGAAATTGGGAAGGGGAAAATCTGCAGAGCTTAAAAAGCTCAAGACTGCTGATGGCATTGTGGTTCCTATTGGTTGGGGAGAACGAGGTGTAGAAGGAAAAATAGATGCTATTACTTATGCTAGAAAAAACAAAGTCCCTTACTTAGGTCTTTGCTACGGCATGCAACTGGCTTCAATTGAGTTTGCTCGAAACGTAGTTGGTCTGAAAGATGCTCATACCACTGAGGTTGATCCCAATACTCCACATCCAATCGTTCACGACATTCCTTTTGATGAAAAATACCAACGCATCAAGGGTGATGGCGCTAGCATGAGGCTGGGAGCTTATGATTGTGTCCTCAAGCCAGGTACGTTGGCTCATAGTATTTATAAAAAGCATAAAGCTTTCAAAGATCTCAAGAAAAACCTGATCTCGGAAAGACATCGTCATAGATTTGAGTTTAACAATGACTATCGTCAGCAATTAGAAGAAAAGGGGTTTGTTATCTCTGGAACTTCTCCAGATGATTTCTTTGTTGAGGTCATTGAATTGCCTAAGAAGATCCATCCATTCTTTATCGCTACTCAAGCTCACCCAGAGTATAAGTCTCGACCTTTAAGCCCACACCCACTCTTCATTGAGTTTATGAAGGCAACTTTAGCTAAATAAAAATGAAGTTGTTTTATTAGCTAATCTCAAGTAGAATACTATTCTCCTATTGTTTAGGATAAAGGATATATGGCACAACATTTTAAATACAAAGATCAAAGTATAAGCGTCGGAGACACTATCCGCGTCCATCAAGAGATTGTGGAAAATGATAAGAAAAGAATTCAGATTTTTGAGGGCATCGTGATTGCAATTAAGAATCGTCAAACGAATAGATCTTTTACTGTCAGAAAGATTGCTGCTAGTAGCGTTGGGGTAGAGAAGATCTTCCCAGCTCATCTCCCTTCAATTAAAAAGATTGAGATTAAACGACAGGGACAAGCTAGACGTAGCAAGCTATACTATTTACGTGATCGTATCGGCAAACAAGCCACCCGTGTTAAAGAGAAGGCTCTTAAGCCAGAAGCAACAAAGTAAACACAATTTTTCTTTAGGTCAATCTGGTGAAGATGAGGCTGTAATTTTCTTGGAAAAAGAGGGTTATCAGGTTTTGGATAGAAATGTCCGCTATGGAACTAAGGAGATTGATGTTATTGCGCTGGATAAAGAGATTAATGAGTTGGTGTTTATAGAGGTCAAGACTAGGAAGAAAGACTATTTTGGTGATCCTAGCAAGGCTGTTGATAAGCGTAAACTCAGATCGATGCAGTATGTGGGAGCTATTTATAGAAGGATTAAGAAGTTGGATCTGGATTATCGGTTTGACACTATTACGATAGTATCTGGTAGAATACGTCATTACCGGAATATTTCTTGGTAAAAGTACTTTAAAAAGGCCCCATCGTCTAGTGGTTAGGACACCAGGTTTTCATCCTGGTAACCGGAGTTCGATTCTCCGTGGGGTCACAACGTAAAAAAGACCTATTAATAGGTCTTTTTTTATGTTTTAATCCCATGAAAAGAAGAGATCTCTTTGAGTTCTGCCGCCAAGCGAACCTGAAATTAATTAAGACTAAAACAAACGAAGCGCGTGGCTAATACTTGAAAGGTGGATTCTCCGTGGGCTCACATTTTTCCAATCCTTCAAACTGCAGTATGTTATGGCACAATTATTGGCGCGATTATGGCACGATTATGTGATACAATAATACTATGTTTAAACCAAAATTTACAATAACTCCTAAAATAAATAATAAAATTGCTGAAATTGAAAAACTAAAAACAATTTTTGATCAAGCAACTATTATTCCTGAACTGGCAATTGAACTGAGATTTCGAGCAACAGTAGAATCAGTTCATAGCTCAACTTCAATAGAAGGCAATCCATTAAATCAGCTAGAAGTAAAAAAAGTACTAGAAGGTTCAAATATATCAGCACCAGACTATGCTATTCAAGAAATCCTTAACTATAAAAATGCTCTTAATTTGATCAATCGAGAAAAAGTCACTCAGAATATTCTAGACTCAAATAAAATTCTCAAACTACATAATATATTAATGAAAGATCTTTTACCTTCTAATAAGGTTGGGAGCTATAGACTAGGAGATGTATATATAGTTGATGAAATAAACAGCAAAGAAGTTGTTCAATACGTTGGACCACAAGCCATTGTTTTAGAGAAGTTAGTCTCAAGTTTTACTAGGTGGACTGAAATACAAAGAAAAGAGAGAGAACTTCACCCAGCACTACTTGCAGGAATCATTCATTTTATTTTTGTTTCAATACATCCATTTTCTGATGGAAATGGTAGAACAACCAGACTATTAACACATCAATTCTTAAAATCGTCTTCTTATGATTTCAATGATTCTTTGTCTCTAGATTCTTTCTACTTACAAAATAAAGAAAGATACTATCAAGCCTTAAGTAGAGGCAAGACATTTGAAGATCGTATGTTTGCAGATATAACTCCTTTTTTAGATTTTTTTGTAGAAGGATTCTTGCAATCAGTTAAAACGCTCACTAAATATGTTCAAATAGGTGATGTCCTTGATGAGAACAATAAACCAATTAGACTGAATCAAAAAGAACTATTAATTCTAGATTATGTATATCAATTTAAATCAATAAGTATTAAAGAAGCCATCGTAGTTACACAAGCTACAAAAAGAACAACTCAAAGAAGATTAAGTAAATTAGTTGAAAACAAAATTATGAGAATTGAAGGTAGGGGTCCATCAACTACCTACAAACTAATTAATTAATAACTCAGTTTTCTTAAATATATAGGCAAATTACATTTTAATATAATTTCCTATAATATTATTTAAATCAAGGAAAACGCTTAATCCGCTTGCTTCTTAGCTCGCACCTTACGATCTAAAATCTTTTTTCTAATTCGCAAGCTTTTTGGAGTTAATTCCAACAACTCATCTTCTTCTATAAAGTCCAAAGCCTGTTCTAAGCTGAGATCCATTGGTGTATCCAACTGAATTGCCATATCTGCATTAGATCGGAAGTTAGTCAGCTTCTTAGACTTACAAGTGTTCATATCAACATCGTCAACAGTCTTAGCCAAGCCAATTAACATTCCTTCATAAACCTTCTCACCAGCCCCAATTAAAGGAATTCCTCTTTCTTGGACACTAGTCAAAGCATAAGCCGTTGACTGTCCAGACTCAGTCGCCACTAAAACACCGTTTCTCAACTTCTTCATTTTACTGTTGCTTACGGGGAAGTAACCTAAAAAACGAGGTTCAAACATGCCATTACCTCTAGTTTTACTCAAAATAGAAGATCTAAAACCAAGCAAATTCTGACTACTGATCTTATATGTAATGTGGGCGATATCCTTTTCATCAGTTCGGCTATCTGTTAGCTCAGCATGACGCTTACCCAACTCTTCAGTCACTACACCCACATACTCCTTCATAATTCTAATCGTTAACTCTTCAAATGGCTCGTGTTTTTGCCCATCAACATCTTGATAAATAACTTGAGGTTTAGAAACTTCCATTTCATAACCTTCACGTCTCATCTCTTCAATTAGGACTGCCAAGTGCAACTCACCTCGACCAGCAATCATAAAGCCTTTACCCATAGTATTTTGTTCAATTTTTAAACCAATATTAGTTTTCTTTTCTCGCATTAGACGATCCTCAAGTTGTCGAACCGTCACAAATTCACCTTCGCGACCAGCAAATGGAGAAGTATTAGGTGCAACATTGATCTTGAGCGTTGGCTCACTAATTTCAATCATTGGTAAGCCACCAGTTTCAGAGGGAGCAACTAAGGTTTGGCCAATTTTAATCTCATCTACGCCAGTAATGGAGATGATATCTCCTGCATAAGCTTCGTTAACTTCAGTCCTCTCAAGACCTTTACTAGTAAATAGATTAGCAACTCTTAATTGACCAACTTTTTCATCACCAGACCAAATATTAAGTGGATCACCTTTTTTAACTGTTCCTTGTAGAACATTGCCAATTGCATAAGTGCCTTTATAAGTATCAAAATCCAGATTGACTACCTGCATTTTAAAACCTAAGGATCTGTCTGCTTTTGGAGCCGGAATAGTATCAACAATTGTTTCAAAAAGAGGTGCTAAATCAGCTTTTTCACTGAAATCCTCTGGCAACTCAAGCCAACTTTTACCAGCAATACCAGAGGCATAAACAACTGGAAAATTTAACTGATCTTCAGTATCTGCTAAGCTCAAGAACAATTCTTCAGTTTCATTTAGAATCTTTTTAGGATCAGCTAATTTTTTATCAATTTTATTAATCACCACAATCATCTTCAAATTGTTTTTAAAAGCTTGTTCTAGAACAAAACGAGTCTGGGGTAGAGGACCCTCTGCAGAGTCCACAATCAGTAAGGCACCGTCAGCCATGTTGATGACACGTTCTACCTCACCACTAAAATCAGCGTGTCCTGGAGTATCGATAATGTTAATTTTACAGTCACCATAAAAAACAGCTGTATTTTTGGCTAAAATAGTAATCCCTTTTTCTCTTTCTAGATCATTGGAATCCAAAATTGCAGACTGAGTCATTTCTGACTGATTATCTCGAAAAAGGTGAGTTTGCTTCAGCATCCCATCGATCAAGGTAGTTTTACCGTGATCAACGTGAGCAATAATAGCAATATTTCTAATATTCATAATTTGTTTCTAACCTTTGAATCATTGTAAACGATCTGGCGAAGGTTTGTATTATATAGGCAAAACTCATAAAAAGAAGGGCTTATATTATAACATCCTATAATATTGACAAATATTCACTTATTTAGTACAATGGAGGATTGATAAATAACCATAGAGCAAATACTGTTCTAGATTTAGTTTTTTATCAAAAAGACCTTTAACAACAAACTTTTATTTTAAAAGCAAGCAGCGTCTTGAGACTAATAATTGGTCTTATGACGTTGCTTGCTTCTAAGCAACCCAAGTTGAAATTAAAAAAAAACATTTGTAGGAGAATGTGAGGAAAATGAAAAAAAGATTACTACTTGTTTTACTGCTGATGGCAACTCTGTTGTCAGCATGCGCCCCCGCTGCTCCGGCGTTTGAAGTTGGAGAAGAACTGACCCTTTCAGAGGGACAGCTTGCCAACCCCAGAAATTGGGGTGGACCATACTGGTTGAATCAGCAACTAGACAACTGCATGCTGCATGATTATGCAGTTGTCATATATGTGAAAACGTCTGACGACGAGTCACATGCGAAGGTTTCTCAGGAAATTCCCAATTTGGGAATCTGTATAGCCTGGGTACCTATCGATGATGTTGCAAAGAAATAAAAATAAAAAGTTTTGGGTTAAGGGAAAATTTGCGTTGGTTTTTTAGTTAGTTTTCATTGATGTTTGGGGTAAATGTGTAATAATTAGCACTTTAAGAGTGCTAAATGGGTATATTTATGAAAAAAAATGGTGTCAGAAATGTGGTGAAAAGTT
>JABGTR010000013.1 GCA_018646985.1 Minisyncoccota bacterium | reverse complement strand
GGAGAACTAAAAAATTCACTGACTGCAGAGGAAAATTTACCTATCTTAACGGAAAAACATCCCTCCAAATGTCTAAAAAACCAGGAATTAAACCACCAACCTTCTTCTAAAAAAACGCGCCCGTTTTTGAACGCTGCCAAACAATTGTGACCCCACGGAGAATCGAACTCCGGTTGCCAGGATGAGAACCTGGTGTCCTAGCCACTAGACGATGGGGCCGGTTAGGAAAGCTAATTATACCTTATTTTTGATAGAGTCTAATATCCCCCGATTCAATCTTTGGTTTCCAAGTTGGGAATTGAAAAAATACCGAGATAACCTTGGTGGATTCCTTAATTTCATCCTTTAATTTTCTCTCCAACTTACCCATTACCATTTTTATACAGTAAGTGACTATCAGGTCGTACTCACTCAAATCTTCTTTCCAAAAATTAGACTTCCTTATCTCAATTTTTTTTGAAAGACCAGCTTTCTTAATGTTATCTCTGGAGAGCTTGACATACTTTGGGTTTAACTCAACACCAACCGCCTTAATTTGCGGGTGAGCCCTCACCAAAGCAATTAAAATTCTACCATCACCAGATCCTAAATCAACAACTTTCTCTCCCGGTTTCAATTCAGCTAATTCTAAGATTTGTTTAATACGCTGACTGTTGGTAGGTGCAAAAAATGGTCCTTGAAGAGCAATGTAAAATCTAATTAAGACTTTTTTTAGCTCCAATAATAGGAAAATAGTGACGACGATAATAGAAACCAAAAAAATAATTTGAGACCACATGGAGTTAGTTTACCAAAATATGATACATTAGTTAATGTTGTACCAATATTTATAGAAGAAAGTCTTATGTCTTCCCAAAACGACCCTCAAACCCTGGATCAAGCTTTTGCTCAGGTCAATGACGAAATACTAGAAATGTTTCTCAAGAAACATAAAGATTATGGTAAAGGAAATATCCTTTCTATTGAAGAACTTGGCATCTCGATGCGCATTGTAGAGAAAGCTGAAAGGCTTAAAAATTTATTAATCAAGCAAGAGGGCGATGGTCCAGTTAATGAATCTATTGAAGAGACTTGGGTTGACATTGCCACTTACGCAGTAATTGCTGTTTTGTTTAGGCGTGGTCAATTTCAAAAACTAGATGTAGTCGAAGAGAAATAGAGGTCAATTTTAAAAACGATACGCTTTTAGTAGGCATGCTCGCCTATCTTTCTAAATAGAAAGGAGGAGAGCCAATGCAAAAAATTATACTTTCCTTATTTATAGTATTAGTGAGTGTGTTTGGTGTCGGGCATGGATATGCTTTATTCCAAGATTTAGTTATCGCTCAAGATAATAAGTTCTACTCTGGTGGGTTTGATCTTCAAATTAGTACTACTGATATTGATGGAGACAATATCGCTGATGTTAATTTTAATAATTGGTCTGGAAATGTAACTAGTGTTTGGAATACTCCATTGGAGTGGACACCAGGTGATGAAATTAGTTCAAAAATTTTCTTGAGAAACACTGGTGACATTGATGCCGAGTCAGTTTATATGACTATGACTGATCGCAAGTATTACGGTGATAAGCATCTAGATGAAGTTGTCAACTTAATCTCAGCTTGGTATGACCGCAATGGCGATGGCATTCAAGATCCTAATGAGGACATTTTGCCAGATCTAATTGTAGAGTATGACACCGATGGTGGTGAGTTTACTCTTTTAGATTTTTATAGTGGCATGGACTTAGTACATGCTGGCGTTGCCTTTGATTTAGAGGATGGAGCTGAGATTTTGCCAGGCGAAAGCACAGATGACATTATTGGCGGTGACGCTGGTCATGGCAAAGGCTTATTTCTAACTTGGCAATATGATCCCAATGCGGACGTCACCTATCAAGATGCTTGGGTGGATGTAGATCTAGAGTTTACCGCGGAACAAGGGGTTAACTAAAAATGAAAAAAGTAGCTCATTTCGCGAGTAATACAGTTCTAATGTTCGGGATCCTGATCGCTACTTTTCTACTCATACCACTGATTCCCGTCGCAGATCAGTGGTATCAGTTGGCAATCGTTCAATCGGCTTCAATGGAACCAAACCTAGCTGTGGGAAGTCTGGCTATTTATAAAGTACAAGCAACTTATTATCCTGGTGAAGTAATAGTTTACAACTCAGATGAGAAACTCATTGTTCACCGAGTAGTAGAGAAGAAAATAAAGAATAAGCAGGTATCTTATTTAACTCAAGGTGACGCTACTCAATACTTATCATCTAGTCCAGTTTTTGCGGGACAAGTTAGGGGAAAGTTGGTTGGATCAGTTCCCCAGTTAGGCTATGTATTGGTTTGGTTTAAGAGTCAGTCTGGTATCGCCGCAGTGATTTTTGTTTTTCTAGTTTTAATAATCATTGGAGAGCTGATTAAATTATTATGAGATTAGTATTGGTTTTAGGATTAGTATTAGTTGGATTGCTAGAGATACCACTCCTTAGTGAATCTAAGGTTGAAAAAGAGATTCGCGATGGTGAAGTAAGTGGTGTAATTTCACTTGCTTCTCCTTCATCTCGTCCTTCTTTAGCTCCAACTCCAACTAACACCCCTAAACCCACACCCACTCCCAAAATTACTTTGCCAATTATTAAAGAAATAGTTTTATTGGATCAAGAAAAAAAACTCAAAGATGAAAAAATAGAGATATTTATTCCTAAGCTAGATCAAAGCAAACTTTGGTATCTAGAGTTAGAGTTTGATCTTAGATCTGAAGAAGATGCCCTTGGGTTTGACTCACCGGGATTCACCATCCATCTAGATGATCAACTTGTGTATCAACGCTCAATTTTTGAAACTGGCCCTCAAATAGTTGTATTCAATTTGACTTATTTTTCTAATAATCCACATCTTTTATCTCTTTGGAGTGGCAATGCTGGCGATAAGCTCAAAGATACTTTTGCGATTATTGAAAAAATAAAACTAGTTCCTTATACCAATCACAGCTTCATAGAAACTGCAGCTATTGATGATTTAGCCATTACTATTGATAACAATCGATACTTTACTCTGGAGTGGAGTAGCCCTAAGAACAATGACATTAGTCTAGGAAAACCTCTGGCCTACGAGATTCGTTATTCGTCAGAGTCAATGACATTAAAAAATTGGTCCCAAGCACAAAAAACAGAGAGATTTTTACCATTATATTTTTCACCACAG
>JABGTR010000005.1 GCA_018646985.1 Minisyncoccota bacterium | reverse complement strand
TCTTTGGTATCGGCGGTGATGAAGAAGGTAAAACCTGGGTCTTGTCTGTCTCCAGCCTCAATTTTATCTACAGCGATGTTGAAAAAGTTGGTTGATATTTGGAAGTTATTAATGAGTAGATTGAGAGATGACTGTGACAAAGATTTTCCAGACATAGAAATCTTTGTGGGTTTGATTGTCAACTCATTAAGAAGAATATTTTGAGGAGTTATTTCAGTTAGTGCTGGAAAGATATCAGCAATATTTACTAATTGCTCTATTTGTTGATACTGATCTGATTTGGCTTGAATCAATCTTACTTTCTCCTCCAAATCACCATAAGATTCAATGGCAATTTTTTTTTGATGAACAGAATCATTTAAATTTGTAAGTTGTCTATCTAAAGAAAATCTGGCTACAAAGCTTAAAATCACCATTAATTCAGTAAAGATAACGATATAGCGCCCAATGGATAAAGCCCAGCGCAAAGTTTTACCTAAGATGGTTTCAAAAAAAGGATCTTTAGGAACCAAATTGATATTAATTTTGGTAGCGTGATGATCTTTTAAAAAGGGCAGTAGTGACATCAGGATTATTTTAGCAGAGCTGACTAGACCTCGTCGCCTTCAACACTCGTTTCCACCAAAACTTCTTTGGCTCTCTCGAGTGATTTACGCCAAGGTCCAAACTTGGTAAATAATTTATTAAATAATTTCAGCTCTCTCACTTCGAATAAGGCTGAAAAGTAAATATAAACTAAGGTACCAATGGTAGCAGTAGTGATTGTTAGGCTTACTAGCTCAACTGTTTTACTGGTGTTGAATACTAGCTCGTCTAGAATTTTAAAAGGTAGGTAGAGAAAGACAGCCATAAAAAAACTAGAAGACAACATCTTTATTTGTGGCACCCAAAATGCAGAAGTAAATAGTTTGGGTAATTTTTTATTTAATAATAGAATACATAAAATAAGCTCTATAAAAGCAGCGATAGAGGTGCTGAAAGCAATTCCCATCACCCCCCAAGAAGTTTGAAAAACAAAATACCAGCTATTTAGTAGATAGAAGCCAGCTGTAATTAGGGTGATAAATAACGGAGTTCGAGTATCTTTGAGAGCATGGAAAGCTCTAATGAGGAGCTGCACCATGGCTTGTGCTCCAATTGAGATGGAAATAATAGCGACGACTCTTCCTGTAGTCAGAGTGGTGCTCCAGGGAAAATTTTGAGTCCCAAAAATAAGCCTGACGAAAGGAACTCTCAGAATTAAGAGCAAAACAGAGGCGGGATAAGCCAAGAAAGATATCTGATGAAGAGATTTAGTTACTAGTCCGGTAAATCTAGTTAGGCTTTCATTGGTAGATTCGGCAGATAAAAATGGTAATGAAGCTTGGCCAATTGGCACTCCAAATAGACGAATCGGAATAGTCATTAGTCTCAGAGCCAACCTAATGACGACAAAACTCAAATTTCCCAGAGAAGTTGCGAAAAATCCAAGACTTAAGTTTTGGAGCTCAGTAATACTAATGGTTAGTAGCCGAGCTGGCATCAGCGCAAAGAACTGCTTTACCCCTGGGAAAGAAAGGGATAGAGAGGGTTTAAATCTAAAACCGAGCTTGAAAGCTAGTGGTAGCTGAACAGCCATATGGATAAAGGCGCCGATGATGACTCCGACTCCAGCTGAATAAATGCCAAGTTGAGATGAAAATAAAAATACCCCAATTAGAATTCCTAAGTTGTAGAGGACTGGGGCAATGGCGGGGATAATGAATCTCTGATATGCCTGAAGCATGCCTGTTAAAAAGTTGGATATAGCAAAGAATATTTGTGCAACTAACATGATTTGAGTTAGGGTAGTCGTAATATCAACTTGAGCACTAGTAAATTCTTGACCAGTTCTCCAGATGGTAATGGGACGAGCAAAGTAGGCTACTATCGCTGAGACAACTATAAAAACCAAGAGTAAAATAGTCATGGTGGTGGATGTCATGCCAAAAGCAGTCGTTTCGCCCTTATTTTTTTTGAGGTTGGTGAAGACGGGGATAAATGCTGCTGAGACTGCCCCTAAGATGATCAACTGGAACATCATGTCTGGGATTTGGAAAGCGACTTGGAAAGCTTCGTAAGCTTGTTGTGAAGCGATGCCATTGAAGAATTGAGAAATAAGGATTCTTTCTCGGATTAATCCAAAGAGAGAAGAAAGAATATTGGCGACAGTAATGACGGCTGCAGCTGACAAAATAGAATTTTGCTGTTTTTCTAACCAACTACCATTGTTAGAGAAGTTAGAGAAAAAGTCCTTTAGTTGAGAAATCATTTAATTCTATTATAAAACAAAAAACCCCTTGGTTTAGGGGTGTTTTGAATAACTCAACGGGTGTTACCCGCAAACGAGTATTGAGACCTTGTAAATTTATTTTAACTTAATTATCTAGTTTTGTCATTCTTTAAATAATTTTTTAAAGTTGTGGACGCGACGGGCAATGTCTTCCTCTAGTGTGGTTTTTTAATTAAAGGCACCTTTTTGCGAACCTCCTGTAGCAACTGCATCAGCAACACAGTAAGAATTTACTAAAATGACTAAGTAACCTTGACATTTTCGTACGAAATTGTCATAATAATCTTATGATTACACTAGAACAACTCAAGCAAGCGATTTCAGAATCCAAGCAACTTACCAGCAAACCATCAGTTGCGCGTGTTAAATATTTTTCTTGGCTTAAAAAAAGTTCAAAAAACAAGCTCATCAAGGCTATTGTTGGGTTTCGTCGTTCTGGCAAGTCATATCTTCTTAAGATGTTTTCAGAATATTTAGTGACACAAAAAATTCCTCATGAAAATATTTTTTATCTTAACTTCGAGAACGATCTTCTAATCGGGATTAAAACAGTCCAGGATCTACGCAAAATTTGGGAACTTTACTTGAGTAAAGTTGCAACTCTTAATAAACCTATTTACATCATTTGGGACGAAATCCAACTAGTTGATAACTGGGAAAAACTTGTTAGAACACTTTACGAAACAGAGCAATACAATATTTATCTAAGTGGCTCTAATAGCAAACTTCTTTCTGGAGAATTTGCTAGTAGTCTTTCGGGTAGAGCTATTGAATTAAGAGTACAACCATTTAGTTTTAAGGAGTATCTAGATTATCTCAAACTTAATTATTCCAATTATTATTCCAATAAAGCAAAGATAGATCAAGCTTTTAATCATTACTTGTCTCGTGGGGGAATCGCAGAGCAGTTTGATCTTGATGACGATCTTGCTAAAAACTATAGTCAGGGTTTAACACAAAAAATTATTCTTGACGATATTATTAGACGATATCAAATTGATAAAGTTAAAGTATTGCAAAATATTTTTGAGTTTATTTCTGGCAATATAACATCTACTCTTTCTTTGCGTAAGATTGTTAATAGAGTTGCCAATCAAGGTATTAATATTTCTTCAAATACTTTGGATAATTATATTCATTACTGGGAAACTTCGTATGCACTCGCAAAATTAACAAAATTTGATTATCGCCTTAGTAGAGTATTTGAGCGTACTGCAAAATACTATACTGCGGATAACATTTTTGTCCCCGGTGGTAGAGAGTCAGATGAAAAGCGACTAGAGAACCTTGTTTATCATGAGTTAGTCAGGCGTTACGGGCAAGAAAATATTTTTTTTGGGTCAGAAGCTAATGGTTATGAAGTTGACTTTGTGGTTAAACAAAAAGATCAATTTCTTTTTTATCAGGTTTGTCTCGAACTTAATAACGATAATTTAGCCAGAGAAGCTGGCAACCTCAATCTAATCCAAAAGTATCAATCTGGTGTGGCAGAGTTGTTAGTTTTGAATAATAATTGCCAAGATGTAGCTAAATATGACAGCATCAATGTGAAGTCAATTACTGATTGGTTGCTAAAACTAAACTAGCTCTTTAAAGAGCTAGGGGGTTAACATCCAGAGCATAAGAAGAGTTGAATTTATTGGTTACTTGAGATACAATCACTAACCTATGCCAGTTCTACCACATGCAAAGAAGGCCTTGCGAGCCAGCAAAACTAAAGCGCAGTATAATCGTCAGGTTAAATCTGTTGCCACTAGTGCAATGAAGAAAATGACTCTTAAGCCAAGTAAGGAAAACTTAACGGCTGCTTATCAAGCAATTGACAAAACCACTAAGAGAAAAGTTTATCACCACAACAGAGCAGCTCGTCTTAAATCTAAGATGGCAAAGCTGTTAAAATAGACTCCATGCAGGAGTTTATCCGCAATTTTTCTATCATCGCTCACATCGATCACGGCAAAACTACTTTGACTGATGCGTTGTTGCGGTTTACCGATACTGTTACTGAAAGAGAATTAACCGAGAGGATAATGGATAGTAATCCTATTGAGCAAGAGCGTGGAATTACTATTAAGTTAGCTCCAGTCAAAATGGAGTATCAGGGTCATATCCTTAATTTAATTGATACACCCGGACATGTAGATTTTGGTTATGAAGTCAGTCGCTCTCTAGCAGCTTGTGAGGGAGCGGTTTTACTAATTGATGCTTCCCAAGGTGTTCAGGCTCAAACTTTATCTAATTATGAAAAAGCTCTTGGGTTGGGGCTGAAAATAATTCCAGTTTTAAACAAAATAGATCTGCCAACAGTAGATCTTGACACCATTAAACTAGAAGTAATGGAAAGCTTTGGTTTTGATGAATCAGAAATTATTTCTGTCTCAGCTAAAACTAGTCAGAACGTAGGTCTTCTTTTACAAGCAATTATTGATAAAATCCCAGCCCCAAAGGGAAAAATAAATGACCCCCTGCGTTGCTTAGTGATGACCTCACACTATGATTATCACAAGGGAGTAGTCGCTTCAGTTAGAATAGTGGATGGTGTTTTAGATCAGCAAAAATTAGAGTTAATATCAACTGAAACCAGCTTTAATCCCATCGAGGTTGGTATTTTTTCACCAGTGATGAAACCAACTCAGAAACTAAGTGCCGGTGAAGTAGGCTATTTAGCTACTGGATTAAAAGATATTAAAAAAGTTAGAGTTGGAGACACAGTTACTTCAGCAGATTTAAAAGACAAGGTTGAGCCGTTGGCTGGCTATCAAGAACCCACCCCCATGGTTTATATGGAGCTTTATCCAATTGACGCTGATGATTTTAGAATCTTAAAAGACAGCATGGATAAATTATCTCTCCATGATTCATCATTACAGTATCAAGGAACTCACTCACTTGCTTTAGGAAATGGCTTAAGAGTTGGTTTTTTGGGAATTCTTCATGCAGAAATCATTCGAGAGCGACTCAAAAGGGAGTTTGGTTTAGATCTAATTGCGACTGCTCCTTCGGTAATTTATCAAGTCACCACCACTAATGGAAAGATGATTGAAGCTCATTCTCCTGGAGAGATGCCAGACCCAAGTATTATTCAATCAATTGCTGAGCCAATTGCGGTAGCTATTATTTATTCTCCAGAAAGATATTTAAGCTCAATTATTCAGTTTCTAAAAGATCGCCGCGGTGATCTTTTAGATAGTCAACCCATTGGAGTTAGAACCAAGCTGAAGTTCAAGATTCCTTTAGCTGAAATAATTGTTGATCTGCATGATAATTTGAAATCTATTTCATCTGGCTATGCATCTTTGGAGTATCAGATAGCTGAGTATAGGCCAGTCGACGCAGTTAAGGTAGATATTTTGATCAACAAAGAAGTGGTGGAAGCGCTCAGTATTATTACAGTCAGAGATCAGGCTGATTACAGGGGTAAAAGACTAGTTAAGAAACTAAAAGAGGTCGTGCCTCGTCAGATGTTTGAGATACCAATTCAAGCTGCTATCGGTGGTAAGATTGTGGCCAGAGAAACGGTCAAGGCTTTTCGTAAAGATGTGACAGCCAAGCTTTATGGTGGCGATCGAACTAGAAGAATGAAATTGCTTAAGAAACAAGCTAAGGGTAAGAAAAGAATGAAGCAAGTCGGTAGTGTTGAGTTAAACCAAGAAGCTTTCTTGGCCGTTCTAGAGAATGATTAAATAATGGTACAATTAACACAGATATGACTGATGTATTCGACGCCTCAAAAGACCACGTGAAGCCTCTGGTCGAAAAAAAAAGATCTCCTTTAGAAATGGTTGATGATTATTCAGAAGTGATGAGGTGTGAAAAATGTTCCAAAAATCCCTTTGATGCTTTTGCTCCCAAGCCACTTATGATCTACTCCTTTGATTCTCAACTTGATGGGGAAAACGTGCTGTTGCTGTTGCGCAAACATCCCATTACTCAAATCATGAAGCTGTTAACAATAATGGTCATGTTAGTGGTGCCGTTATTTTTTAGTCAGATCAGTTTTTATTATTTGATGGCTGAAAACTTTCAAACCGCAATTTTATTACTTTGGTATCTAATTACTGTTGGTTACTCCTTAGAGTCATTTTTAACTTGGTTTTATAATGTTTACATCATTACTGATGAGAGAATTATTGACATTGATTTTTTATCACTTATTTACAAAAATGTATCGGCAGCCAAAATCGATAAAGTCGAAGACATCACCGCTGTCACGAGTGGCGTCGCTCAGTCTATATTTGACTATGGAACAGTTCATATCCAAACAGCAGCTGAAAAATCAGAGTTTGAGTTTGAGGACGTTCCTCATCCAAATAGAGTAACTCAGTTTTTAAATGAGATGTTAGTTGAAGAAGAAAAAGAAAAAATAGAAGGAAGAGTTAAATAATGCCAGCTGAATTCAATGAAATATTCTTTGGGTTTTTAAAAATACTTTTTATAATAGCTGGTATTTTATATACGGTGTTTTCTGTGGTGGCTATTAGACAGATTCATACCATGCAGAAGTCTTTGATGACTTCTCTTTCTGGCAAGCTAAGAGCCTTAGGATATATCCATTTAGTGTTTGCGATTTTAGTGTTATTGTTTTTCATCGTTAGTCTTTGATCTAGTATGATAAAATAAAGTTAATGTATAGAGTCAACGTCACCCCAGTCGTTGGGTTGCCACAATTCAGTGGCTGGTCACAAGTTGTTTCAAGTAATTTTCTATCAAGTCAGTTTGTTTGTGCTTTTTCAGTTACTGGAGATCATGCTGGCAATGCTGGTCGGGATTTCACTGAACAAATTTCACAAGCAAAAGCAACCTCTTCAGAAGAGCTCCAGCAGTTGGTCGATAGTTTGATATCTTCAGCACGAGAACTAGATGTAGAGATACAACTTTCTTGCGGTGTTTTTAGTTCAAATAAGATAATCCTAGGAACTATTGGGGGCAGTGTTTTTCTTAAAAGAGGTGATCGAACTGGGATTCTATTAAGCTCTATAGAGCAAGTAAAGATTGTTGAAGGTAAGAGGATAGCCGGTGATGTGATGGTATTGGTAACTCACCAAGCAACTGATTTCATTAATGAGATTAATCAAAAATTTACGAGTGGTTTTGATACTGATAGCGTAGTGACCTCGATTATTCCTGGATTACATGGGTTGAATGACTCATCTTTATCTAGTATTGCTTTCGTGACTGGTGGTAGAGATTTAAATGGAGACGTTGGCGAGGAGAGTAAGAAAGATGAGGAAAATGGGGAAAAGAGTGAAGAGGAGGAAAAGTCTCCAATTTTGAATATTCCGCCCGCTTTAAAACTTAGAGGGGCTGGAAAAAATAGGTTTGAAAATAAAGATGATGAAGACCTAGCTAATCTAGGTCAGACTCACCAGGATAGATCTCCAATATTGGGATCAACTGAGGATGCTAGTCGAGGTTTGGGGTCAATATTTAGTAAAATTATGTCGTTATTTAAGCTTATTAATTGGCGTTCTATTTATATAAAAACAATCAGCTTTCTTAGTAGGTTAAAAGAATCGATTTTGAAAGGAATAAGGCTTGGGATTACTTTATTTAGAAAAATTACAGCTCGAGATATTTACTTAAAAAATAATTCTTCACAAAAAATAAAAAGATTTGCCTTGCCAATCACAGTAGCAGTTGTACTAATTCTTGGATTTGCTGGCTATAGAATTTATAAAGTTAAGCAACAGCTTAAGAATGCTGATTTAGTTATAAATCCAATCATGAGCCAACTAGATTTGGCTAAAGATCAGCTGGAGTCAGACCCAATTTTAGCTAGAGAATCAGTTAGCCAAGCTATTATTTCTTTGGAGCAGCTAGAAAATGATTTTACAGATCAGAAAAGAATTCAACAGTTGGTTGCCGACAAACTAGTTTTAGCTAGAGATCTTTATGATCAAATTTCTGGTCAGGAAGAGTTTGGTCAACTTGAGATTTTTTATGATCTGAGATTAGCAGATAATGAATTTGTGGTTAGTGCTTTAGATGCTACTGATGAGCAAGCAGTATTTTTAGATGCTGGTAAGAAACAAGTTGTAGTTTTAAATCTAGAGAATAAACAAGTTGATAAAATTGACTTGAGTGACGCTGACCAGTTAATTGATCTAGAACTAACTGACTCCATAATTACTGTTTTAGGAAATGGTATTTTAACTAAAGATGTTAATGATAAAGAATCCAGTTTTGGAGAGGCAATTGCCGTGGGAGATTCCAATAGAAGCGCCACTTTTATTGAAGGTTTTGCGACATATATTTATATTCTCAATCCTGAAAAAAGAAATATTTATCGCTATGCCAAGCAAGAAGAGGGTTATTCAGATCCAATTGGTTGGGTGAGTGGAGCAGCTGGATTTGATTATGGGCAAGTTTCTTCTTGGGCAATTGATGGTGAGATGTGGGTAGCTACTCGAGATGGAAATCTTCATAGATTGGTTTCTGGTCATGAGCAAGATTTTCAAGTGACTGGTTTAAATGAGGCATTTGCTCATTCTCTACAAGTTTTCACTCACGAGGATTTAGAAAATCTATATGTGCTTGAGCCAGATGGTAAGAGGCTGGTAGTTTCAAACAAAGAAGGCGAATTTTTAAAAGAGATAAAAAGTGACTCTTTAACTTCAACCACAGCTTTGTTTGTGAGTGAGAAACTAGGCAAGGCATTTGCTGTCAGTGGTTCGATCGTGTACGCAATGAGCATTTAGATTTTCTATTTGTTTTAGTTGGTATTTTCCATATAATTAGTTTTATGAGTCAATACGATGAAGATAGTGGTTACTTTTTAAAAAATCTTTTGAGCAACTGGGGGGACTCCCCGAAGCTCAAAGGAATCGAATTGAGCGGTTAGAAGAAATTGTTTCTGGTTTACCAGCTGATAATGGCGAAACTATAAAAGGCAGAGAGGATCATAGTTTGGAAGATAGGTGTGATGGCCTTTTGGTGAAAGCTGAAGATTTATTGAAAAATAAATCTGACAATCTTACTGAATTGATTAAAATCTTAGAAGAGCTAATAGGAATTATACGACATAATCCTAATCTTGAATCAAAATATCTTAGTAAGATTGAAATGCTGGGAGATAAGGTGAAAACTTCAGAAGTTAAAGATCCAGTTGTTGGAGATTCACCTAACGAGGATGTAGAACCACTAGCAAATGAAAAAGAAGACCTCCCAAAATCACCTAAAAAAGAAGAGAAAGTGACTTCTAAACTCGATCCAGACGCTGCTGAAGCAGAAGAAAAAGAAAAGCAAGTAAGGGAGATGGAAATTAGAGACTTCAATTTAGCAGTTGATTATTATAATTTACTAGGTGTGCAGAAGGCAGCCACTCAGGATGAAATAAAAAAAGCATTTCGTTTCTTAGCAAGAAAATTTCATCCAGATAAAAACGAACATCTCTCTAAAGAAGATAAGGATAGGGGTGAAGAAATTTTCAAGAAATTAAATGAAGCCTATGGAGTTTTAAGTGATCCTAAGAAAAGAGCGCGTTATGATCAGCTTAGGCAGCCTGCTAATGAGTCAGCTTCAGGTGGGCCTAGCAAGCGAGAAAGAAGTGCAACTCCAGATATAAATGATCTTTTTGGTGGCATGGACTTAAATGATTTGTTTCCTGGTTTTAGTTCTATTTTTGAGGGAACACCTTTTAGTTCTTCAAGTGTTACGCCAGAACAACAGAAGGAAGCTAAAGAGAAAATGGAACGAGAATCTAGAATAAGGGATTTGGAGTTTAAATTGTATAGTTCTGACCATATTTATGAAATTAAATTTTATTTAGAGAAATTACAAGAAGTTGGGAAGATATTTGAATTTACAGATTATATGGATGGTGGTTCTAAAAAGAGCTTCCAGCCGCAAGAGATATTAGTATTAATTAACAATGCTGTTGAACACATGAATTCAGATGAAGAAAATTTCGATAGAATTATCAAAAAAATACCTGGCATAAGAAGGATTAGGGATAATGTGGAGTTAGAGCTAAAGAAGAGAAAAGAGGCATTCAAAATTCTTAAAACTAATGAAGCTAATGAAATGGATATTGGGCGGGCTCTAGAGGATCTTTCTGAAATGTTTGCAAAAATTAGGGTTAAGGACGAAGTAGTTGATTTAGATTTTGAACTAGCTAAAGTTGATAAAATTTTTAATTCAGAAAACAGATCAAATCCAGAAAAAATTAATGAATTGATATTAGGATTAACTAAAGCATGGGATCTAGATTTAAAGATTTATTTCTTGTTAAGAGATAACCCTGGATCTAAATCATGGCGTTTTGAACATGAGAGTGTGTTCATACCATTTGAAATAAAAGACAGATATGAGGAATATAAGCAAAAACTATCTTAGGAAAACTTAATTAAGTAGTGGTATCACAATTTGTGATCTTAAGTTTTAAATAAAGACCAATCTTACTTTTGTTACACTTCTGGTAGGCATTGAATGTTTTACTTGTCTAGTGACTGAAAATAAAGCCCAAAAATTGGTAATAACAGATAATATTCAAAGTAAAATTTACTCAATTAGAGGTATGCAGGTGATGTTGGATGCTGATTTAGCAGGGTTATATGGTGTTAAGACAAAGGCTTTAAACCAAGCTGTAAAAAGAAATGATAGGCGTTTTCCAGCAGAATTTATGTTTCTCTTATCAAGAGAAGAGTGGGTATCTTTAAGGTCACAATTTGTGACCTTAGAAACAAGAGTGGGACAACATAGAAAGTACCTGCCATTTGCATTTACAGAACAAGGTGTCTCGATGTTGTCCGCTGTTTTGAGAAGTAAAACTGCTATAGAGATGAGTACTAAAATAATCAACAGTTTTGTAAAAATGAGGCGGTTTATCATTTTAAATGAGCAAGTTTTCTCAAGATTAGAAAGACTAGAAGACTTTAAAAATGTTTCTAGTAAAAAACTAGAAAAGATACTGAGTGCTTTGGAAGATAAAAGTTTAACTCCTAAGCAAGGTATTTTTTATAATGGACAAATGTTTGATGCTCATCTATTTATTTCTAATTTAATAAAAAAAGCACAAAAATCTATTATCTTACTTGATAATTATGTTGACGAGAGTGTTCTCCAGCTTTTTTCTAAACGAAGCAAGGGAGTAAGTGTCACCATATATACAAAAAACATCACTAAAGATTTGGAATTAGATCTTAAAAAGTTTAATAGTCAGTATGATCTCATTGATATTAAATTATTTTCTCAAGCTCACGACCGGTTTCTGATTATTGATCAAAAAGATATTTATCACCTTGGCGCTTCACTAAAAGATTTAGGTAAGAAGTGGTTTGCATTTTCAAAAATGAATATAAAGGCTGGTGAAGTGATCAGCAAGCTGCGGGAAAAATAGAATAAGTTTTTGTCATTGACAATCGTCCAATAATCGTCTATTATTCGTCTAAATATGTTTTCTCCAAACTATACAATTACCAGCAAATTGTTGGCTAATATCAAGCGGCTTGCTGTTTTAGTTCAAGAACTTAATCAACGTCGTTTTTCTAGAGTAATTCTAATGGAGTTGGAAAAATCAGCTCGAGCTGTTTCCACATTTGCGTCCACTAGTATTGAAGGTAATCCCTTGCCACTAACTGAAGTAAAAAAAGTTTTAAAATCAAAACCAATGAATCTACGAAATAGTGAGCAAGAGGTTATTAACTACAATCAAGCGCTAGTGGATTTAGATAAACATCTTAAAACTAAAAATCCTCAAGTTTCGTTAAAACTAGTTTTATCAATTCATCAGCAAGTTACTACGGGTTTGTTACCTGATTTTGAGTCAGGAAAATTACGTCAGAAACCAGTGGTGGTCAATAATCCTCGCTCTGGCGAAGTAGTTTATTTGCCTCCAGATGTAAATGAAGTTCAGAAACTAGTGCCAATGCTTATTAATTTTATTAAGCAAAGCCAAGGTAGAATTGATCCCTTTATTTTAGCTGGTCTTTTTCATAAACAGATGGTGATAATTCATCCTTTCATGGATGGAAATGGGCGTACTACTCGCCTGGTTACCAAGGCCTTATTAGCACAAATGGGACTAAACACGTTTAATCTTTTTAGTTTTGAAAATTATTATAATCAAAATGTCACTCAGTATTTTGAAAAGGTGGGTGAGTTTGGTGATTATAACGAACTGGCTGATGAGATAGATTTTACTTTATGGCTTGAGTATTTCACCGACGGTATCATTGATGAGTTGTTGCGAGTCGGTCATCTTTTGCCAGATTTCAATAGATCTCCTCAAACTAAGTTAAAAAAATATCACCAGTCGATATTAAAACATATCCAGAAACATGGTTTCATTGCTGACCGTGATTATGCGACTCTAACTGATAGAGCCAAAGCTACTAGGGCTTTAGATTTTCAGAAGATGATTAATCTGTCCTTAATAGAGCGTCAGGGAAAAGGAAGAGCTACTTATTATGTATTAAAAGAGAGTTAGAATAAGAGATGGAATATGTCTAAATTGTTACTTAAAAATCGTCGAGCTACTTATGATTACGAGATCTTCAAGAGATATGAGGCTGGAATTGTATTGTCTGGTCCTGAGGTGAAGAGTTTACGGGCTGGAAGCGGCAGTTTTTTTGGCAGCTATGTGAAGTTTTTGAGCGGTGAGGCTTATTTGTTAAATGCGCAGATTACTCCTTATAAATTTGCAGATAATGAGGATTATGATCCCAAGCGGACTCGCAAGTTATTGATGCATAAAAAAGAATTAGCAGATATTGAGCAGCTTAGTCAGCAAAAAGGCCGAGCATTGATTCCATTGGCTTTCATTCTAAAAAACAGAAATATCAAACTAGAATTTGCGGTAGCTAGAGGTAAAAAGACTCATGACAAAAGACAGGATCTAAAGAAAAAAGATTTGGCTAGGGATAGTGCGCGGGAGATGAGTAGGAAGTGGTAGAGCTCACCCCTTGCACCATCATCCCTTTTCCTCTTTAATAGAAGGTATTGTTAATACAAAGGAGTCTTTATGCCTAAGAATGTTTTCTGGCCAGCCACATTAGTTGTCATGGGGTTTATTTTCCTCGCTTCAAACCTAGGAATGCTTCCTAAAGAGTTCTGGAATTTTTGGCCGTTAATTTTAATTATTGTTGGTCTAGGTGGTTTACTTACTTCAGATCGAGAAGAATGGCTAGTAGATACCACTAAAAAAACTCCAGCTAAGTCAAAGAAAAAAGCTACCGCTCGTAAAAAGAAACCTGCCCGCAAGAAAAAGAAATAAGTGCAGATTGCAATTGATGGCCCTGTTGCCGCCGGCAAAAGTACCATTGCAAAAATTATCTCCAGCCGTTTAGGCATGACTTACGTTGATACTGGCGCTATGTATCGAGCCCTAGCCCTAGCTGCTCTCAGAGCAGATATGGATTGGGATAATGCTCAAGCAATGGAAAAGTTGGCTCAAAAAATAAAGATTCGCTTAGCTCGGCCGATTGGTAAGAAGAATGATGGGCGCCCAGTGTCAGTTTATCTAGATAATGAAGATATTTCTTGGAAAATAAGAGAATCAGAGATGGGAGAAGGTGCTTCTGTGGTTGGAACTCATCCAGAAGTTAGAAAAATCTTAGTTAAACTTCAGCAAGAGATGTGTAATGGTAATGATGTGGTCATGGAAGGGAGGGATATTGGTAGTAAAGTATTGCCTCATGCAGATCTCAAGATTTTCATGATTGCTGATCAAGATGTGCGCGTGAAGCGTAAGCGAAAATATCTCACGAAAGTTGGTGAAAAGCTGACTAGGAAACAAGTCCAAGCAGATTTAGTTTCACGAGATACTAGGGAGATGACTAGAGAAGTAGATCCACTCAGACCAACCCTGGATGCGTGGCAACTAGATACAACTCATATGAGTATTGAAGAAGTAATTGATACAATAGTAAAAAAAGTAGAGGAGATCTCTTAGTATGTCATTCCAAATTGCAATCGATGGTCCTGTTGCTGCCGGCTGTAGCACTGTGGCGAGACTTGTTGCAGAAAGGTTGGGATTTTTATACATCGATACTGGTGCTATGTATCGCACCGCAGCTTTATTAGCGATGAGAAATAATATTAATCTAGAAGATGAAGTTCAATTGGTTGAACTAGTTAGAAAATCTAAAATTGAGTTACGTAAGCCTACAATAGGAGAAAAAGATGGGCGTTTAATCACTATTTTGTTAAATGGAGAAGATACTTCTTGGCAGATTAGAACTGATGAAATTAGTAGGAATACACCAGTGGTAGCAAAGCATCGCAAGTTAAGAGAAGTATTGGTAGAAAAACAACAACAAATAGCAGCCCATGACGATGTGGTGATGGAGGGTAGAGATATTACTTATAAAGTTTTACCAGACGCTGATTTAAAAATATTTATGACAGCTTCAGACGTGATTAGAGCCAAGAGAAGACATATGCAGATGCAGTCTCGAGGTAAAGATTTAAGTTTTGAAGATACTTATCAAGAGCTTCTCAAAAGAGATAAAATTGATACTGAGAGGAGCGTTGATCCTTTAAAAAAGGTAGATGAGGCGATGGTAGTTGATACTAGTGATCTGACTATTAACCAAGCAGTTAATATGATTGAGGCTCAGGTCAGAGCAATTAAAGAAATCAAGCTCTAGTTAGAAATTATTTTTTCTCATCATTAGTTTCTTTTTTGTTGAACCAATTTGGAGAGCATGCTTTCTGTGGTTCTGTGCCAGGAACAAATAATTCTTCTTTGATGACAGGGCATTTTGCGCAAGGTAATGTACCAGTAGTTGCGCAAATTTTTACTTTGATTAAACCAGCTGGAGTTGGGAACGTGTGAGGATTATCTTCATCAAGTAATAGACGCATAATGTTATTCCAGATTGGAGAAGCTCCAGTTATACCAGAGGCGACATAGCTCATAGGTAAGTTATCATTATTTCCAACCCAAACAGCCGTTAGATAATCTGTCGTATAACCAATTGTCCAGTTATCTCTGAGGTTATTGGTTGTTCCAGTTTTGACAGCCACTTGTTGATTGGGGATATGTAGGACAGAACGAGGTCCAAAGGCTGGGGTTCGTGCTTGATTGTCAGATAAAATATCTGAAATTTGATAAGCAACTTTAGGACTGAGTGTTTTGTTCTGTGGACAACCCTTATTGTCTAAAACACAAGTATTTCTATATAAGATTTCGCCTTTATAATTTTTTATTTCTAAAATAGGATTTAATGAAGTTGTTTTTCCTTGATTAGCAAATGAACTGTAAAGTTCAGCCATATCAGTCATTTTAACTTCTCCTCCGCCCAAGGTAAGTGAAAGTCCAAAGCGACTTCGGTCTTGCCAGGTATCAATTCCCATTAACTCAGCTTTATCAAGCATGTTACTAACTCCAATCTCGGCTAAAGTTTTGACAGCAGGCACGTTGTAAGAGGAAGCCAATGATTCTCTTAGAGTAACTTTGCCATGAAATTTACCATCATAGTTTTTAGGGCTATAAGGGGGGCTCCCTGGAGATCGGTAGGTAATTGGGCTGTCATTAATGATGGAGCTGGGAGATTTTCCATTCTCTAGGGCAATTGCATAAGTAAGTGGTTTGATTGATGAGCCGGGTTGACGGGATCTAAGGGTTACATTAACTTGACCATCGTGTTCAAAGTCAAAATAATCTTTGCTGCCTACCATTGCTAAAATTTCACCAGTTTTTGGATTTGTAACTAAAGCTGCCCCATTATTTACTCGGAGTGGTTTTAGTTTGTTGACTTCATCGGTGACTATTTTCTGCGCAGCTTGCTGAAGCTCTAGGTTTAAAGTGGTAGTGACTTCTAGGCCACCTTGATTAATGGCGGCTTCACCATATTGCTGTGCGAGTAGTTGCTTAATATAAAACACAAAGTGAGGGGCGATGATATCGATGCTATCGTGCTGAAAGTTTAACGATTGGTTGTAAGCTGCATCAGCCTGAGTTTGGTCTAAGTATTCATCATCCACCATTCTCTGTAAGACCTCTTTTTGGCGTCGTTTAGCCAGCTCAGGGACAGCGAATGGGGAGTAAACAGAAGGGGCAGCTGGTAATCCAGCCAACATGGTACTCTCTGCAAGGTTAAGCTGAGTCACGTTTTTACCAAAGTATCTTTGAGCCGCCTCTTCTACACCATAGGCAGAGCCACCATATGGGACTTGGTTAAAGTACATTTCTAAAATATCGTCTTTGCTAAATTTGATTTCAACTGAGATGGAAAGGACGAGCTCTCGAAGTTTGCGCTGGATAGTTCGCTCACGACTCAATAAACGGTTTTTAACTAGTTGTTGAGTAATGGTAGAGCCACCTTGTTGAATGCTATTGTCTTGTCTATTGGCGATGGCAGCTCTAATTATTCCTTGGATAGAAAAGCCACGGTGATAGTAGAAATTTTTATCTTCAGTAGCAATAGTGGCATCGATCAAGTGCTGTGGAATGTCACTTAGTTTAACCAGTGTTCTGTTTTCATCCTCATAAATTTTGAATAAGACTTCGCTGTCGCGAGATAGTATTCTGGTGGTTACAATCTGGTCATCTTGAATAAGCTGACTTGTTTTTGGCAGGTCTTTAAAAATGAATAGATAAGTGTTGTAGCCGGCACCAAAAATAGTAACCGCAATGAGGCCAATTACTATTGAGCGAACTGATGCAGATATCTTAATTTTTGGTAATTTAATTGCTATTTTGGGGATTTCCAGAGAAATCTTTGGTAGCTTTAATTCAAAGGGAAACAGGTTAGTGATTGACCAGCCCAGTAGCAGTGAGTTGGTAGTTTTTTTACTTTTTTTATGAACCAACTTCTTTTCAATTTTTTTTGAAATTGGATTCATCCACAAATAAATTTGACCAATTTTTTTAAATAAATACTTCTGTTTGAGAGCACTTTTTCTAGCCTTATTTAGGCTTATCAAGCCTGGTTTCTTCAATTCATTAAAGAAGTATGCGAAATACAAAGACCTGACAAGTCTTAGTTTAAAAGTATTTTTGATGAATAAATATGTTCTATTTTTAGAAGCTATAGGATCCTTTTTCCTCATGGGCGGATCATAACATTTGATTCTTTTAAGAACAACACATATCTGCTGGTGATTTAGTAAAAAAGCCTATAGTTTTCTGTTAATTGTGTCCCAAAGCTCGCGAGAGTTATCTTCATAGCCTAACGCCCAAATAGAAATTCCACCTAAATCGAGTTGATTCACATAGTCTAATTTATAAGAAAGTGAGCGAGAGTTTTCATAATAAACCACAAAAATCTCACCATCTTCAACATAGGATAAATAAGGTGAAAGAGCTTGTTCATTCCAACTTTCCTCAACCTGAAGTTCTTCGCTTTTTGCTAAAATTTCTTTGACTCGTTTATAACTAGCGGTGCTACCTGTTTTGGGAAAAGTATGAGCTTGTGAATCACGAGAAGTAGTTTGCCACTCGTATCCATAGAAAGGCACTCCAAGGAGTATTTTTTCTTTGGGGACTATTTTTATAAAATCTACTAAGTGTTGATTGATGTCGCTATCCCAGTATTCTTTACCACCAAATAATGGTGCCACTGGTCCAGCTTGTGGTGAAGATCGCTGGTGAAAGTCATAAGCCATTACTACTATGTAGTCTACGTGGGGTTCAATGGCAGCTACATCCCAGATATTATTTGTACTGGCGGCAGAGGCATACATGTCAATTGAGAACTGGATATGCTCATACTTTTGATCTAGATGTTGGTTTATGGCTACAACTAGATTTGTCATTTTCTCTCTAAGTGGATCTGTTATTTTACCCGCATACTCAATATCTAAATTAATGCCATTTATGGGGTAAGCTAATAGAATTGAGTCCAATGAAGTCAATAGGTTTTGAATACTTTTCTCATTAGTTAGCAAACTGACGATAGTATCACTTTCAAATTGAGAAAGAGTGATGTCGACACTATGACCTCTATTAGCTACTTGTTGCGAAAGACTTAAGAATTGATCTTCTTGAAGATTTTTATAACCAGGTTCAAGGCCACCGTCTTGCCTCGTAATAATTGAACCATCAGCACCAATAGTTAGTCCGAAATAAGCTAAGTGTGTTAGTTCGGGTTGGATCTCAACCTTATTAATGTTCCAATAAGGCATAAACCCATAGACAATTTTGTCGTTACTTGAAACAAGCTCACTGATAAAATTAAAAGTAGTTAAGGAGCTTAGTGGTGAGGCAATAATTGCTTCTTGAAAGTACCAGATTGAAAAGATAAAAGAGATGCTGAGCCCTATAGATCCCACCACCCATAAGAACCATTTTTGGTTAGTTTTCATTAAAGAATTCATTGAAGAAGGTTTCGGAATTATCATTAGAATTGTATTTAACAGTTTGTTTCTCGTACTGAATTTTCCCATCTTCGCTTACTGGGCGATTGCAGTCAGCACAGTAAAGTTTGGTCACTGGATCTTGATAGAGAGTACGTCTTTCTAAAACTAGTCCTTCAGCTTGTTCACCATAAGTTGGTGGCAAACCTGTCTCTGGTTTAATCCAGATTTCTTTTTCAATGATTTGAGACTGTGAAGGGCGGCTATTTTTCCAGAAGAGTTCTTGATTGAGTGGTCTGCAGTTAGTTTCAGATTTTTCTGGGGTCATTCCACTTGCACAAACCATGCCTTGAGATACATCAGTTGGTTTTTCTGGCCAGACAGATTCTTGTCCTTCAAGAATAAAGCTCATGATGTCATTCCAAATCGGAGCAGCACCGGTTACGCCTGACACTAAGTAGGGATTCATTGGCGTATTGTCATTGTTTCCCACCCAAGTAGTTACTAGGTACTCTGGAGTAAAACCGATTGTCCAGTTGTCTTTGATATCGTTGGTAGTACCAGTTTTAGCACTGACGATTTGTCCGGGAATAACTAGCTCTGAGCGTGACCCAAAAGCTTCGACTCGAGCCGCATTGTCTTGCATAATGTGGCTAGTTAAATAGGCTGGAGCTCGGTCCATAACTCTCTTTAGATCACCTTTTTTATCTTGATCAAATTCCGTCAAATCCTGCAAGTATTCAAGACGTTGTTCAAAATTATTCTCCATGAATACTTCTCCAGTGTAATCTTCGATTTTTGTAATTGGTGAGAGTGGCACTTTTACACCTTGGTTGGCTAAAACTCCAAAAGCTTGGGCCATGTCAATCATTTTAACTTCACCACCACCGAGGGTTAGGGAGAGGCCATAGTTAGCTGGATCTTTCCAAGTGGTGATACCCATTTTTGTAGCTTGATTCATAAATGTTTCTACTCCTATGGTGTTGATGGCTTTAACAGCAGGGATGTTAAGTGAGTTGCCTAAGGAGCGGCGAATAGTAACTGGTCCTTTGAAAGAGCCATCATAATTTTTAGGGCAATATTGAGGCTGTCCTGGTATCTCAAAACAAGTCGGAATATCTAGTAAAATGCTGCCGGGATTGAGTTTTTTTTCTTGAAAGGTGGTGGCATACATTAAAGGCTTGATTGAAGAGCCTGGTTGACGATGGCTAAGAGTGATGTTAACTTGCCCATCAATCTCGTTATCAAAATAATCTTTACTACCTACCATTGCTAAAATTTCACCAGTATTTGGCTTGGTAACTAGAGCTGCTCCATTACTGACTCGATGACGAGATAATTTTCCGACTTCAGCAGAGACAGAAGCTTGAGCTGTTTTTTGAAGTTCTAGATCTAAGGTAGTATAAACTCTCAAACCACCCTTTTCGACTTTTTCAGCTCCATACTCTTCATAAAGTAAGTCGCGGACATAAAACACAAAGTGAGGTGCTTGGATATCTGTTCTAGATAATGCTAGTTCCAGGGTTTGGGCAGTTGCTTCTTCTGCTTGGAGCTGAGTTATGAAGTTCTCTTCTGTCATCCGTCGCAAAACTTCTTCTTGTCTTTTTTTAGAGACACTAGGGTCAGAAGAAAATGGAGAGTAGCGACTAGGTGCTTGTGGTAATCCAGCCAGCAATGAAGCCTCAGCTAAATTTAGGTCGGCTGCGTCTTTATCAAAATATTTTTGGGAACCAGCTTGGATACCGACGGCTGTGCCACCATATGAGATGTAATTAAGATACATCTCTAGGATTTCATCTTTTGAATACATCACTTCAGTCAAGATTGATAAGACCAATTCTTTGGCTTTTCTAGTAAGAGTTTTTTCTTTAGATAAGAAAGCATTTTTTACTAGTTGTTGAGTGATGGTAGAGCCACCTTCAGTACTAGATTTAGTTAAATTGTTGCGGACTGCTCTGATAATTCCAATCAGATCAAAACCCCAGTGGTGATAGAAATTTTTATCTTCGATAGCAATGGTAGCTTGGATAATTTGAGGAGGAAGATCTTCGAGTTTTATGGGAACACGATTCTCTTCATCAAAAATCTCATAAAGCAGTTCTCCATGACGATCATAAATGAGAGTGCTGACGGCAAAGTTATCTTTTGAGGTTAAGCGGCGAGGAGATGGTAGTTGTTGGAGCAAGACTCCGATTCCAACAATTAATAATGAAACAACTACTGCGGTTACATATTTTAAAACTGGGTGAGTAACTGGTAATAATAAAAACTTAATAGTTCTGACAATTCTTTTTTGAGTTGGTTTGCTAAATTTCTTTTTAGTTTTTCCCTTTACTCCAGATAAAATAAAATTAATTTTCTTTTTAATTTTAGTTGATCGAGAAAGACGGAGTGGTGTTTTTTTCTTAGTTTTTGATTTAAGAGGGCGACTCTCTTTTTTTAAGATTTTTTTCTTTTGCGCTTGTTTCCATTTTTTACTAGACATATCAGGCTTCTATTATAACCCCAGATAGACCATCATTGACAACTTAATTGGCATTCATACTAACCTGTGTTTCTAGGAAAATGATACAATTCTGAAATACAAACTAAACACAACTATCTTAATCAGGAAAACTATGAATTCGCAAACCCCTCAAATTTTTAAGTATAACTATAAGAACATCACTATCTCTGGTTTACCTGGAAGTGGCTCGACCACTTTACTAGACATGTTAAGAGAAGAATTAAAACTAGATGGGTGGCATGGTTTTAGTGGCGGTGAGTTTATGCGAGCTTATGCAGCCGAAAAAGGACTTTTTGATAATAGTAAAAGAGTTCATCACGATGCTTCTCACTATGAGGATGACTTCGATCGTCAAGTAGATTTTGGGATGAGGGAAAAGCTACAGGAAGAAGAAAACTGGATTCTTGAATCATGGCTGTCTGGGTTTATGGCTCAGCAAGTTCCTGGAACTTTGAAAGTTCTAATGACTTGTAATGAAGATGCAATCAGAATTGACCGAATTGTAAATCGCGATCAGATTTCTATTGAAGAAGCCAAGGAGCATTTGATGGGTAGATATAAAACAAATCTTAAGACTTGGAGTAAGCTCTATGCTAAAGAATGGCAGGAGTGGGTTGTCGACAAAGGAACCCTTTCCGCAGAGTCGCCAATTGATTTTTGGCATCCAGACTTATACGATTTAGTAATTGATACTTATTCAAGTACAAAAAAAGCAACTAAAGAGATAGTTCTAAATGCCCTTAAAGAAAAAAAATCAACCAGTTAGAAAAAGTAAGATTAGAGTAAAAAAACATTCTCGAGATTTAACTCATCAGTTGTTTTTCCCACTAGTGATCTTAGCTGGTCTAATGTGGTTTTTATATCGGAGCTTATTCAATTTTCCAGTTTGGTTTGATGAGATAATTGGTAAAGCGATATTTTTTGGTTTACCAGTTTGGGTTTATGTGAGCGTAACTGGCTTTCGTCCAATAATTGATACTTTTCGACTCAAGAAACTTCAGCCGGGATTATTAAAAGGGTTGGTTCTGGGAGCTGTTTTTGGTTTAGTGACTATTTTTATGCGCTTCGCCATCACTGGTTATAAAATTCAACCGCTACTTATTTTTTTTGCAGATAGATTCTGGTGGGAGATGCTACTAGCTTTGTTCACTGCTTTTTGGGAAACGATTTTCTTTTTCAGTTTTGTGATGACAGTTATTCAAGATCGGTTTGTTAAATGGTCATTGTCTAAGCAAATAGTTCTATTAACTCTAATATTCTTGCTGTTTCATATCCCCAATGCCTTTTTAAGATTTGATTTAATGATGGTTTTACCTTTATTAAGTCTGTTAACTATGTTTGCAGTTGGCCAAGGATTGATTTTCTCAGAAAAGCAAAATGGATACTTATTGATTATGTCTCATACTATTTGGGGAATGGTGCTTTTGATCTATTTTTAGCTAGACAGTTGTCTGTCAAGTGGTATACTTCACTCCTCGATATTTACTTATGAAAAAACCACAAGTTTGGCTAGCTATTATTTCTTTTTTATTTGGCGTGCTAGTGATAGCTATTTCGATTAATTCTTCAGTTTCAGCCATTTATCCTACTTCAGAGTCCCAAGCTAGTCATCGACAGTTCTATCTTAATAATACGATCTTACCAGATCATGTTGCCTATCCACTCCTGATGATAGTAGATAAGGCTCAGTTAGAGATGACTCCTTTCCCCAAAAGGCTTTGGCTTCAAGCAGAGTATGGATGGCGACGACTTGATTATGCACACCAGTTTTTAGATCAGGATAATTCTGTTTTTGCATTGACTGCGTTAACTAAATCTCAGAAATACTTTTTGAATGCTACCCAGGAAACGTTGGACACTGATACTACTAATGAAGTAAAGTTGATGATGCTAAAACACTTTACTGCTTATTTGTGGGAAGCAGAATCTCTTGCAGACAGATTTGATGGAGCTGACAAAGCTGTCGTAGAGCACCTCATTAAAGAATGCGACGTTCTTAAACTCCGCTTAAGCCAGTCACTTTCTAGTTAATTGCCCTATTTTTGTGTTCATTAATGAGTTATTTTGGCACTTTTATTGCAACTAAGATTAGTACCCTTTGAACTATTTTGAGATATTGACAGGGGGGTTTGGAGTGTGAGATTCTTAGAATCCTGCCCGCGTAAAAACACAAGATGTTGTGTTTTACGCAATTATTAACCACAAGGAGTAGTGTATGAGGTGTCCATATTGTCACCACGACAATACCAGTGTTGTTGATTCTCGCGAAGCAGAGGATCAAACTTCTATTCGAAGACGTCGCGAGTGTGATCAATGTGACAAAAGATTTACTACTTACGAGCGAGTTGAAGGCATTGATTTAAAAGTGATAAAAAAAGATGGTGCAAAAGAAGACTTTAGCCGAGAAAAATTGAAGAGAGGTTTGGTAAAAGCGACTTGGAAGCGGCCTGTTTCGATGGCCGATATTGACATCATGATCGATAAGATTGAAGCCTTACTTCGTCGTAAAAGGACCAGTGAAGTCAAAAGTTGGGAGATTGGGAATTTAGTAATTAACAGATTAAGAAAGATTGATCCGTTATCGTATTTATTATTTGCGAGTGTTTACCGAGACTTTGATAGTCTAGAAGACTTCGCTCAAGAAATAGAGAAGTTAAATGTTACCTAAAAAAAAGATGAAGTTTGAAGATAGACGTTTGGATCAAGGCTTAGGTAAGGCTGTGGCTAGAAGAACTTATCTAAGAAGATTAACTAATCCTAAAACCAACCGCGAGCGTTGGGAAAAATGGAGTGAGATTGCTGAGCGAGTCGCTTTGGGCAACTCGATGTTAATTACCGGTGATAAAAAATATCAAAAATCAGAATATAAGGTTTTGCGCAAGCATATTAGTAATGGCTCTCTTTTAATGTCCGGACGCCATCTTCAGCACGGAGATGATACTCAGCCAGGACGAAACATGGAAGTTTTTACTAACTGCAGCACAGCAGCTTCATCTTTCGTGTTGTTCTATTTGCTCATGAATGGTTCTGGTGTAGGTCGAGCTTACGATGATGATATGTGTGTGGTGGATTGGGATAATATGCCTAATGTGCGCTGCGTAATTGACGATCAACACGCTGATTTTGTCTGGGGAGAAGATGAAAGTGTCAATGATGCGAGGCATAAATATGGTGAAGCTAACGATCACGTCCATTGGTTTGAAGTCCCAGATAGTCGAGAAGGTTGGGCTGAAGCAGTGGAGATGGTTGAGATCATGGCTTATGAGAAAAAATACCGGGACGATTTGCTAATTATTGACTTCTCTAAAGTTAGAGGTAAGGGTGAGCCTATCAGGGGGATGCAGAATCGTCCTTCTTCCGGTCCTAGGCCCTTAATGCAAGCCATTGCTAAGGTAGCTTCAATAAAAGGTGCAGGAATGTCTCTCTGGAAGCAAGCTATGTTTGCTGATCATTATCTAGCTGAGTGTGTGTTGGTAGGTGGAGCCAGACGTAGTGCTCGAATTGCTACTAAACAATGGACAGATCCAGAAGTATTTGAATTCATTAAGATTAAAAAAGGTGGCTTCTTATGGAGTGCCAATAACTCAATCACCATCGATGAGAAGTTTTGGCGACAACGCACCAAACACTCACAGAAAGTTTTAGATGCAATTATTAAGGCTCAGTATGAAGATGGAACTGGTGAGCCAGGGTTAATCAACCAACATAAGTTAGTTCAGAACGATGACGGCTTGGAAGATTACTCGGATGGAGAGTATACAGGAAGTGATAAATATCGGCCGATGGATCGTACTAAAAAGCTTTTAATTCATGTGGCTCGTAATGCTAATGCTAAGCCCTATACTCAGATTCCAAACCCTTGCGGTGAAATTTCTTTAAATATGTTGGGTGGATATTGTGTGATTGCTGATGTAGTTCCTTATTTTGCTCCCTCCATTGATGCCGCTGAAGAGGCTTTCAGAGCTGCTACTCGGGCGTTAATTCGGGTTAATACCATGGATGCGCTGTACGACAGAGAAGTTAAGCGTACCAACCGAATTGGAGTCGGTATGACCGGTATCCACGAGTTTGCTTGGAATCAGTTTGGATTTGGTTTTAAAGACTTGGTTGATGAAGAAAAATCTCAAGACTTTTGGCAGACTTTAGCTAGATTTAAGCGAGCGGTTGATGAAGAAGCTAGTGAATACTCCAAGAAACTAAAAGTTAATGTGCCTCACACTAATACAACTATTAAGCCTTCGGGGACAGTTTCAAAGCTATTTGCTCTTAGTGAAGGCGCTCACTTACCTAGTATGCGCGAGTACATTCGTTGGGTGCAGTATCGTAGCGATGATCCTCAAGTAAAGAAATACAAAGAGAAGGGTTATCCAGTCAAGGAGCTCAAGAGCTACAAAGGCTCAACTGCAATTGGCTTTCCTACTCAACCATTAATCTGTCGCTTAGATATGGGCGATAAGCTCCTGACTGCAAGTGAAGCTACTCCAGAAGAACAGTATAAGTGGCTAATGTTATTGGAGAAGTATTGGTTGCGAGGTATTGATGAAGATGGTCAGCCATTGGCAATCGACACCGGCAACCAAGTTTCATATACCCTCAAGTACAACCCCGATAAAGTTACTTTTAAGGAATACTCAGAGATGTTGAAGAAGTATCAAAGCTTGGTTAGAGTTTGTAGCGTCATGCCACAACAAGAGCTAACCGCTTATGAATATCAGCCAGAGGAGCCAGTGACTACTAGCCAGTTTATGAAGGTCTTGGATGAGATTGAAAAAGATGAGACAATCATGGAAGACATAGACTATGAACATCTTAAATGCGAAAGTGGCGCCTGCCCAATCTAAGAAGATTACTTGGCAGATAATAGACACCGATAATGTTATTAATTGGGTGTTGGGAATTTCGTTGATTTTAGTTCCTGATTTTTTTAATCGTTTGTTGTTTGGTCATGAAGTGATTTCTCATTGGATTTATATTGCGATGGGTCTTGGTTTTATTTGGTTTGCTATTTGGCAACTGGATAATTTTATTAAAAAAAGACAACTGACTGTGCCAGCCCTAAGATTTTCAGCACTAATCAGTTGGACAGTTGCATTATTGTTGTTGGGAGCATTGGTTTCATCTTTAGGAGCGAGACTACTGTTGATTTCTAAGATTTTGATGTGGCTACTGGAAGTAGTTTTGCTGGTGTTAGGTGGTTGGTTTTGGTGGATGGCTGAGCAGTTTAGACCAGACTAAGTATTGATTTCCCACCGTGGTCGACGTTCTAATTCTTTGATGTTTTTGACGAATTGTTGTTGCTCAAATTTGAAGCCAGCTACTACCCCAATCATGGCTGCATTATCCATACAAAGTCGCTTTGAGTAGGGAGTGAAAAGCTTGATATTATGGGATTTGAGTGTTTCGCGTATCATTCGTCTTATCTCAATGTTGGCTGCCACACCACCTCCGAGCCAGACTTCGCTAATTTGATGCTGTTTTAGTAGCTTGTTCAATTTGTAACAAATATGCCTAAACACCCCGTATTGAAATGACGCAGCAAAGTCATATGTGTCCTGTTTATTAAGGGTGTTTTGGGTCTCAATTTGTTCGAGTTTATTTCGGGCCCATGTCTTGAGTCCAGAAAAGCTCATATTAAAATCTTCTCGGCCTGTCATTGGGAGGGGAACTGAGTGTTTTTTAGAGTCACCTTTCTTGGCAAATTGTTCAATGATGGGTCCGGCGGGATAGCCTAAATTTAACATTCGTCCTACCTTGTCCAGAGCTTCACCAGCAGCATCATCAATACTAAATCCGAGACGTTCATACTCACCAATTTGAGTAATTTTTATAAAATCTGTGTGACCACCAGAAACGACAATAGCCAGGGCTGGGAATTGGTGATCAACACCAGAGTTGGCCAATGGAGAAAGCGCATGAGCCTCAATATGATTGACAGCAATTAGTGGAAGTTTGTGTTTGGTGGCTAGTTCTTTAGATTTAGCAATTCCTACTTCTAAAGATGGCGCTAAACCCGGCCCTTGAGTGACAGCTATCGCTGAAATTTTATCCCAGGTAACCTTAGCTCTTTTAAGAGCAATTTTAATGGTTTGATTAATGTTTTCTTTATGAGCTTGCTTGGCCACAGTAGGGAATACTCCTCCATAGGGAGCGTGGAGTTGAGTTTGGGAAGCAATCACGTTCGAGAGCACCTTGGTGCCAGCAGTCACCGCAGTAGAAGTATCATCGCAAGAAGTATCAATCGCTAAAATTAAGGGTTCAGACATGGGGGGATTGTACCGCTTTTATTGATTATTTGAAGATTCTCTAACAGTCTTAATTAATAAAGCTTTGATTTGATCATTTACTCCTTTTTCTGAATTTACGACTTTACCAAATTTTTTCCATATTCTTTTACTCCATTTTTCTTCTATGTTTGGTAGGTCATACTCTCTTAATAAAATATTAAGTTGAGTTGTCATCTTCTCCCATAACATAGATAACGACTCCTCTTTTTTACTTAGTTTTACCTCGGACAACTGTCGGTCCTTTGCCTTGGCTATAGTAGCTAGTTTATGAATAGCAATTAACCCTCTTCCAAGAACAAAAAAATTAGTGGCTTCTATCGGAGCTCTCATTTCTCCAACTAATTGATGCATTTCTGGGTGATCTGTATCTACAGGAGTAATATTCTTAATAGTTTTATCTGCTGTAGGGCTTCCTTTTTCTCTAACGTTTACTTCTCCCTTATCTGAGTCTAATAGTATCCAAGATCTTGTTGATTTATCTAGCATTCTATTCTTCAATCTACCACCTAGAAACATTATTCTTTGTAAAATTTTCACCATATTTTTATCTTGCCCTATGCCTCCAAAGTTAATTTGAGCCTCGATTAAATCTGTCGGTATGCCAACTACATCCAAAGTCTCTCTTAGGATGAGTAATTGTGATATGGGTGATCTAGTTGGTGGTAGCACCAGCTCAAAAGGAAGATCGGGAGATGGCTCTAGTCTTAGATATTTAGTGAGAATCTTTATTTCTGGAAGATCTATTTTTAAAGGTATAATTCTTCCAAATGGAATGGGCTGTATTTCCATTCCTACTGAAGGAGATTCAGGATTATACTCACTTTCATTTTTATTTCTGTCAAACTTTTTAAATTGAATAATTAATTCTTTTTTTAAGATATTAGTTAAATCATTTAAGTCTACAAACTCATTATTTACAATTTCTTCCTTTAGTCTTCTTAATACATAGAGTTTTACAAAAACATCAAGTCTTTCTGTCAATTCAATTTCTTCCCTTAACTCTTTAATGATTTGAGTTGAAAAAAATTCCGCATTTTTGTAGATAGTTTTTTTATCTAGAGATTCTATTTTTTCTCCTAAGTTTATGTTTTTTTGACTAAGTTCAATCTTCCATTTTTGAGCTAAATAAGCATAAACAGACCCCACTATTCCAAGAGGTTCTAAATCAGAAGACTCTACTACTTTAGTTACATGATTTAGTAAAAGTGCTTTGCCTTGTTTTTCAATAATTTTTAATATGCCTATTTTTAATTGTGGATCACTTGCTTCTAAAAAAATGTGAAGAGTGCTTGCGCTTCTTCTGTAGTTTTAAAATTACGAGTAAATCTTTTAATAAGATCAAGCTTATATGGAATGAGTGAGTATGGTCTTGGTCTTCCTTCTTTAGGAACTATTGCGTTGGTTGTGTCTTTTAATAGCTCACTTAATTTATGAATAGTCATTACCTCTGTTAGAATCTCAGGATTTTTTTCTGCGATGAGAGGATGGCCATATTCTGGAAGAATGAAAATCAATTTTTTTAAAGCAAACCCGATTGTAGCTGCCACTGGCGCTGGGATATTAAAATTTTCTCCCACTGATGCTGCTCCGAACATTGCTCCAAAAGTAATAAGAATATCTATTGGGTGTTGGTTTAAGATTGGTTCCCTTACCAGGCCAGTAAAAAATTCTCTAATTCTTATATTAGTAAAGCTAAGTGGGTGAATGTCGACTCCCTCAACCTCAGTGTCGGGTATCTCTATTTCTTTATTTATATTAAGCGTAAGTTCAGTATTCATCTTAAAGTCATTATAGTCTGAAGAGTTTTATTATGTGAATCTTACTTTTGTAAATTAAATTTATTTAAATTGCAATCTTTCTTACTTCACCATCTTCTTCTTCAATTAATATCTTCAAATCTGTGTTGATTGTTTTTCCCTGTTGGTACCACTCGATGACGATGACATTGTTAGGAGCAATTAATTTTTCTATTTCTAATCTTTTCAATTCTTCTTCGGCCTCAATTTTCCAGAGGTCAATGTGGTAAAGTTTGCCCTTTACGCTGTGTCGTTCATAGTCATATTCTTCTATATATGAGTATGTGGGTGAAGTAACTGCTTCTGAAATTTGTAGAAACTCAGCCACACCTTTAGCAAAAATAGTTTTACCAGCTCCCAACACTCCGTCTAAGCCGATCACTAGGCCTTTTTCCCTGATTTGATCCCAATGTTTGAGTATTAGGGTGCTGGCAATCTTCTTGGTCTCTGCTTCAGACTTAGAAGTCAATCTTTTCCCTGTAAGATTTTTAATCTTTCCCGATCGCAGAGTAGTCGGAGTAGAAAAAGTGGTATCGATGACTGTAGAAGGATCATTTCTAGGTAGTTCACCTGCATCTAGAACTAGATCAATTAAGTTTTTCTGCTTGGTTGATAAATTGTCAAAAATATCTTGGATTTTGTAGGGTCTTTTTTTACCAGAAGCGTTGGCAGAAGTGGCGGTAATTGGTTTGCCAAATTCTTTTAAAATCTGCAGCATTAGTTTGTGATCTGGGATTCTGACCCCCAGAGTTCCAAACTCAGATTCGACTCCTCTAGCAACTTTTCTCAAACTTTTAGAAACTACTGTTACTGGTCCAGGGAGAAAGCGTTGATAAAGTTTTTGAGCTTGCTCATTAATATTCACATATTCGGCGGCTGCTTTTTGATCTGGGACGGCAATTGATAGGGGCTTACCCTCTCGGCGGGATTTGTAGGCTAAAAGTTTGTCCACTGCAGTTTGATTGGTCGCATCTACCCCAGCCCCATAAACAGTCTCGGTGGGGAAGATAACTAAACCACCATTTCTGAGAACTTCGACCGTTGCTTTGACTATATTTTTTTTTGTAGTAGCTGTATTTAAGATCTCCATGTGACTATTATAACTTAGTTTCAGGGGTGGGGTGTCAAAAAGAGGGTAAAAAGTAGGCAATTTTAACTCAAAAAGGTGTTGAAATGACGTTGTTTTGACCCCATAGGTCTGGGAAAAGATAAAAATTATCAGCTCGGACTCTTCCCTAACCCAAGCTGCGTAAATTCGCCCTTGGCTGTATAATCAATTCACGATTGATATGTCAGACACAATACCTGATTTAAACTTTAACCTTTCCTTCTCAGATGGCTTTGATGATGACAATGAGTCTTTTAAGTTTGATTTATTCCTCATGACTCGAGAAATTAAACAGATTTCCAGCTCACTTAAGCAGGTGACTTTGTTACCCAAAAAACAGCAAAAACAATGGGTACGAGATAACCAAAAATTACTGCGTAAGTTTATGAGTAATCTTAACCATGATATGTATGATGTTTTAGATGAGATGTCACTTGATAATGATGTGCTACTAGAGACTATCTCTTGCGTAACAGAGCTTCGAGAATTGATTAATACGCTTAATAGTTTGATGGTGGGGGGACGGTCATTAATTGGTTAAATAGTCCTTGAGTTGGCAGAATATAATAAATACTTGTACAATACATAATATGGATTTTGATAAACTAGTTGTTTCATTCTTAGTAGACGAAGTCGTAGGTGGCTTTTTTATCTCTGTACCGCCTGGACACGTGGCTTGCATCTATGATCGTGGCCGCGGTGTTTTACCTCGCGTTTGGGGTCCGGGGCTTCATTTAAAGATTCCTTTTTGGCAGGTAGCTAAGCTTTTCAACTCTCAGATTCTCGAATATTCTATTCGCAAAGGTTTTGATACCTCTCTCAATCAAGAGGCATTGGGTGATAGTCCAATTATGACCTCTACTAGTGATGGCAAAGACGTTGAAGTAGAAGGTTCAGTTTTGTTTAGAATTGATCGAGATAATGCTCCAGAACTTTGGGAAAACTTGGGTGAAAATTTAGTCTCAAAAGTAGTTAGACCATATTCTAGAAGCAGAATTTCAAGTGTATTTGGAGAAGTAACCTTAGATCAGATTAAGAAGAATAGAAATCAAATTGAAGGCATGATTAAAGATGATCTGAATCAATACTTTAAAGATCGAGGCTTAGACTGTGAAGGATTCTTGCTTTCTGAAGTTCGTGTGGCTGATAAAACAGGCAAAACTAAGGCTGTAATCAAACCAAAACCAGAAGTTGCTGTCCCCGTTTCTGAAGAAAAATAGTCTCTTAATTGATTTTTGCATTGACAAACTAGCAATCTATCGTTAGGATTGCTAACACTAATTAAAAATTATTTATTATTTAAAGGAATTCTATGGCAATGACTATTAAAGTTTCCAAACTTCAACCTTTAGCAGGATATGTGTTGGTAGAGCCAGCAAAAGCAGATGAAAAAACTTCTTCTGGTATTTACTTACCTAGTTCAAATGAAGAAAAACCTCAATATGGCACTGTTTTAGCCTGTGGCGAGCCTAGATATGAAGGTGGTCAGAAGATTGAGTGTCAAGTCAAAAAAGGTGACCAAGTGGTTTACAAAAAATGGGGTGGAAACGATTTTGAAGTCAATGAAACTGAGTATCAATTCCTCAAGTTTGAGGATGTATTAGCAATCATTAAGAAATAAGGAATAAAATTATGTCAGCCAAACAACTTAAATTCGGCGATGATGCTCGTCAAAAGATGCTCATCGGTATTAATAAATTAGCAGATGCAGTCACTGTGACTTTAGGACCCAGGGGTCGTAATGTCGCTATTGATAAGCCTTGGGGTGGTCCAACTGTAATTCACGATGGGGTTAGTGTCGCTAAAGAAATCGAGCTCGAAGACAAATTTGAAAATATGGGTGCACAGCTTGTTAAGGAAGCAGCTGAAAGAACTAATGATGCAACTGGTGATGGTACTACCACCGCCACTTTATTAGCTCAGCAACTTACTTCCAAAGGAATGAAGTATGTTACCGCTGGGACTAACCCAATGATGATGAAAAAAGGAATTGATAAAGCTGTCGATGCTGTTGTGGCAGAAATTCGCCGCTTAGCTAAGCCTGTTAAAGAAGGTGATTGGCAAAAAGTAGCTACTATTTCTGCTCAGAATGAAGTTATTGGTGAGAAAATTGCGCAAGCGCTAAAATTAGTCGGTAAAGATGGTGTGGTCGAAGTCGAAGAGGGTAAAACCATGGAGATCACCATTGAGCACAAAGAAGGAATGGAGTTTGATAAGGGCTTTGCTTCTCCATATTTTGCGACTAATAAGGATAATGCAGAGGCCATTATTGAAGAACCATATATTTTGGTGACTGATCAAAAAATTACTAATATTCAAGAGTTACTCCCCATGTTGGAGAGCTTGGTTAAAGTTAGTAAAAACTTTGTGATTTTAGCTGAAGATATTGAAGGTGAAGCTTTAACTACACTAGTAGTGAATACATTACGCGGTACTTTCAAAGGATTAGTTGTTAAGGCTCCTGGATTTGGTGACCGACGCAAAGCTATGTTGGAAGACATTGCAGTTTTAACTGGGGCTAACTTTATTTCTGCTGAGACTGGCAAAACTTTAAAAGATGTTGTTGTTAAAGATTTGGGTCGAGCTGATAGTGTTCGCTCTAATAAGGACACGACTCGGATTGTGGGTGGTAAAGGTAAGCAAAATGATATCAATGCTCGAGTAGCTCAGATTGAACGAGAAATTGATAAAGCTGACTCTGATTTTGATGCTGAGAAGCTTCAAGAGCGTAGAGCTAAATTGACTGGTGGAGTAGCTGCAATCCAGGTTGGCGCTGTCACTGAAGTAGAAATGAAAAACCTTAAGGAACGAGTTGAGGATGCCAAAGGAGCAACTAAAGCTGCTATTGATGGCGGCATTATTCCTGGCGGTGGAGTCACTTTTATTCAAGCTGGTAAGGTTTTGGATAAAATTACCACCAATAGTCGTGATGAAGAACTAGGGGTTGAGCTAGTTAGAAGTGTGCTCCAAGAGCCAATTCGAATGCTAGCTAAAAACTCTGGTTTTGATCCAGGTTTTGTAATCAGTGAGATTAATAGACAAAAAAGTGCTACTTTCGGCTTCAATGCGCTGACTAATGAGTTTGGTGATTTGGTTAAAGATGGGGTGATTGAGCCTGCAAAGGTGGCTACTTCAGCTTTGATTAATGCTGCTTCTGTCGGATCAATGATTTTAACCACTGAGTGTTTGATTACTGATGTACCTAAGGAAGAACCAGTAATGCCAGCCGGAGGAATGGGTGGCATGGGTGGCGGCATGCCCGGAATGATGTAGAATATCATTAACGGCAGGGTAGCTTAGTTGGTTAAAGCACAGGATTCATAAACCTGAGAGCGTGGGTTCGAGTCCCACCCCTGCTACTTTTGTTTGACTTATATTTTTAGCCTGGTATACTTATGTTTCTCGAATTTTCGAGTTCACGCGGGATAGTGTACGGTGCACGTGAGGCTCATAATCTTACAGACTAGGTTCGACTCCTAGTCCCGCAACAATAAATAAAACAGACGGCAGTAGCCGTCTTTTTTATTTATAGCTGTGATTAAACTCCGATGTCTTTGAATCTGAGTTGCTTGTAATTACCTAAAAATATCCATCTTCGTAAATGTTTTTTTTCTGCTCATCAGTTA
>JABGTR010000003.1 GCA_018646985.1 Minisyncoccota bacterium | reverse complement strand
AGTTTGATTTTTTCCTAAAGAAATAATAATAGGACTAACTAGAATTAGAGCGACTAAGGTTGGGATGATTAGCTGAGTTATTCTTTTTTGCTTTTTCTGAATCCAAATCAAAGCTAATCCCGCTCCAAGTAATGGAGCTACCACTCTAGCAGAGTGATATGAGTACATGGATAAACTTAATAAAATTATTGAACTAAACAAAAAGATGGGTTTATTCTTATTACTCTCAAGTTCTTTTGTAAAAAGAACTACTCCCCATAGAATCAGTGCCGTGGCTAAATTTACTTCCCATCCAGCCCTAGAAAACTGGATTGCCCAGGGAGAAATTGCGGTGATTGCCATCGCCATTAGCTGCATTTTATCTCGATCTTTTTCTTTAACTAAATATCTGATCAAAACTCCTATTCCAATGACGATACTGATGCCACTCAGGACGGCTGGTAGTCTGATAGCGAGAGTAGTTAATCCAAAGAACTTAATGAATGGAACCAAGATATAGAAATAGAGAGATGGCTTCCAATCACCAAAAGATTCAAATGCTACTACAGGAAAAGAGTTCCCGTGATGGTCTTTGCCTGTTTCCAAAATTGAGTAAGCATCATAGCCCAAGGCAACCTCTTCCCAATATGGAGAGGGAGGAAATTCTGTAATCCCGTAAAGTCGTAATCCAACACCTAAAGCTACTATTAGAGTAAAAATAACTAGAAAAAAATGTTTTTTCATTTGTTCTTTGGTAGGTAAATCATAAATCTAATTTCTCCGTCACTCCCATAAATTAATTTATCTGCCCGCTCAGGGTTAATTTTGTCTTCATTACTAGCAACTATAATTGCATTTTCTCTTGAAAGATCACCTACATTTATTTCATCTTTGAACTCATACTTAATTAACGATCCACCCTGATACCAAATAGGATTAGTTTTTCTCACAAAGAGAGCATAAATATAAGGCTGACCATAATCACTAGTAAAGATAATTTTGTTAATATCTTTTTCATAAGGAACAATATACTCGAAGGCCTCCAGATAGCCATCTTTAAACTCTGGGGCTGATTGAGCGGCAAAACTGGTGAAGTAACTAGAGATGTAGGCTATAAAAAATATAAAATGAGCTAAGAATAAAGTACCTAAAACACTTTTTAGAATTACTGGCTTATTAATTTTTGAAACTAATTCTTTCAAGCAAAAGACTGCCAACAAGATAAAACCTGGAAGAGCCAATAATGCTCGATTGCTATGAGGAATTTCTTCTCCTAGAGCAGCAGGAAACAAACCAACCAAAACTATTGTTAGTCCTAGAAAAAACATTGAGTGATTGATCTTTGTTTTAAATATTTTTAATCCAAAAATAATGCCCAAGATCACTAAAATAAAAGTGGTTGGCAACAATACTCCCCACATGCCATCGCCATGACGCAGTGTAGTGGTTTCACCAAAGAGTAAAAATTGAGGAGACAGGTGAGCTAAGAATTGCTCGGCAATCGTTTTAATTAGCTTCAAGCCAGATAGCTCATCGAGAATCGTAGTTCCCAATCTCTCCAGTCCTTTGCCTGTGATTGAGTCCCAAATCATGGGGGAGATTAAAAGTATTCCCAATCCTCCTGCCACAATTAGCTGCCAGAGTTGCTTAGCGATTAATTTACGGTGAGCAATTAATAAAGTTGCTATTACTAATGGCACAACTAATTTAGCGCTGTGATAGGTATAGATTGAGATGGTAGCTGATACCACTGCTAATCCAATATCTAAAAATTTCTTCTGACTTGCTTTTATATATTTTAATAAAAAATACAAACTCCAAATAAAAAATGCTAGTGACATTCCCGACTCAAATCCTGCTCTAGAATAATGAATATGCCAGGGGGAGAAAGTCATTAATATGCCCGCAGCCAAAGCCCATTTTTTGTGACTAATTTTTTCAGTAAGCAACATCATTCCCGCAATGGCCGCAATAGAAAATAGCGCGAATGGAAGTCGTACTGCCCAGAGATTCATTCCAAAAACAGCTGTAAATAAACCATTTAGATAAATAGCAAAAGGTGCTTTGTAATCACCAAAGGACATGAAGGAAACTGGTAAGCGGTGCAGCCATTCGTCACGACGAGTGTTGAAGATAGCAAAGCCAGTGTAGCCAATAGCTGCTTCATCCCAAGTCATTCCATGAGGCACTACTGCTAGCTGATAGAAACGTAAACTAGCCGCCACTAAAAGTATCAAAGCAAATATCCAGACGTATAGTTTTTTACTCACCTAACAATAATAACATTAAAGCTGGGAGGAGTCCTCAATAATAATTAGCTTAATTAGTCATTTATGGGGCTAACACTTGCAACAACTCGTTCTCGAGCAATTTTTTCTATAACAGCTTCTTCATTTGCTCCATCGAGTAAGTGGGCAATCAGTTTTAGACCTTCACTTGGGACCACGTGACTGACTCCCTCAATAAATCTAATTACTGCCATGCCAGTAATTAGATTTATACCACCTTCTTTAATAAACACCTCAAATTGTCTCATAATAATATTTTTCGATTCAATTTAATAAAGTAGAAATTTTATCAGAATGATGAAAATTTGTCTAGGTAAATATTTCTTTAAATTTATTCAAAGCTTGCTTGCGATGTGAAATATTGTTTTTAACCTCACTGCCCAGCTCTGCAAATGTCTGTTCATAGCCCTCAGGAATAAATAGATAATCATAATCAAAACCTTGATTGCCTTTGAGTTCAGTAGATATTTTACCTTCTATCTCACCCCTAAAATAATCTGTCTTTTTAGTTTGGGGATCATAAAGACAAAAAACTGATACAAATCTAGCGCTTCGATCTTTT